>WSMN01000055.1:10706-12445 GCA_013316535.1 Muribaculaceae bacterium
GCACACGCCGCACGCCAGTCGCCCCGTTCACGGCTGTCTCCACCGGGAATGTGACAAGTTTTTCAACCTCTTCGGGGGCAAGTCCCGGGGCCTCGGTCATTACAACCACAGTTGGGGCATTCAAGTCGGGGAATATGTCTATCTCGGAACGCACCAAGGCAATGCAGCCTCCCGCCAGAATCAGTCCTGACAGAATCAGCACCACAATGCGGTTATAAAGCGAAAAGTGTATAATGCGGTTCAGCATTTGCTAAATATCATTTTATGGCAGTGCTAATAACTATAACTGATGTCAGACAGCTAAAAACTAACACTTGAAATTAAAAGCCAATAGCTAACGACTAACAACTAACAACTCAATGACTATGGCTGTGTCCTTCTGGTACAATGCCGGAGCTTTCGGCAAGACGGACAAACGTTGTGCCTTCGGTCACCACATTTTCTCCGGGCTTGATTCCTGAAAGGATTTCAACCTTATCGCCCGATGAGGCGCCGAGCGTTACCGGGCGTTTCTCATAGCAATCCTCGTCGAGACGGATATAGACAAAATATTTGCCCTGCTGCTCGCTTAGAGATGTCACAGGCACTGCAATCACATTCTCGCGCTTGCCGCCGGTGAGATATACCTCACAATAGGAACCGGCCGACAGTTTGCCGTTGTTTGTGAGGGTGAAATATACAGGTATATATCCCTGGGTGGCTACTGCGGTGCTGACGTCGGAACTGCGGTGGCCGTTGAAATCAGTGACATCGAATATTTCATCGGAATAGGAGGTGCGGAATTTTGCACCTGTTATTGTCGGAAGGAACTTCACGTTACGTTCGGGCAGGTTGCCACGGAGGGTGAGTGTGTTGCTGCCGGCAATGACGGCAATCGGTGTGCCGGCATCCACGAACTGGCCTTCGTTAACCAGCAGCGATGTCAGTGTGCCTGATGTGGGAGCTACCGCGGCACTTCCTGCGGAGCTTGCATTGCCGGTGGCTGCTTTGGCTGTTTCGTATGCCTGTTTGGCAGCGTTGTAGTCGCGGGTTGACACAATTCCGTCGGCATGGAGAGGTGTCAGGCGGTCAAGCTCGCGCTTGGCTGCTGCCAAGGCCACTTGTGCGGTTTCGTTGGCATCACCTCCGGCCATCCCTTTGCCTGAAATGGTGGCAATAGTCTGCCCCTTGCCGACATGTGCCCCCGGTGTTGCAGCCCCTGACAATGTTACGATACCAGCCGAGCGTGCTGTGACGGTTGATTGGCTTGAAGGTGCCGATGTCAGTTCACCTCCAACAGCGATTGTCTCAAAAAATTCATCAGGTGTGATTTCTGATGATTTTACTCCCAGTTTCTCCGCACGGTCGTGCGGAAGGCTTATTTCATTGGCTGATTCCTGGCCGTGGGATTTTTCCTGTTGTTCATTTTCTTCATGCACGTGGGTGGCATCATGTGCATGGTCATGATTTTCTTCTTCGGAATGGTCATGATGGTGATGAGCCAGTTCGTTGGCTTCTTTTCGGCAGCCGGGAAGGGATATGGCTGTAATTGAGGCTAATGAAAGCAGGAATGCGTAATAAATGAAACTCTTGATTTTCATAATCGCGGATAGGCATTTGTGGTTCGGGGGAAGAGTGTGCAATAATGTGTACTCTCTAAAATTGTGAACAAAAGTACCAATTAAATGCTTCTTTTTTGTTATATTTGCTATGCTAAAATTTGTATAATTTGGGGTAGATTAGGGTTGCCCTTAGACATG
>WSMN01000056.1 GCA_013316535.1 Muribaculaceae bacterium
GAAGCCCACACATACTGGGCCACGGCAGGAGCATTGCACCCCGGTGCGGACACAATCTTTATCCCGTTGTCTCGGCAATAACCCAGGTCGATATGGTCGGTGCCGATGGTGGCGGTGGCCACCATACGCACCCGCGAGCCACGGAGCAACACCTCATCACAGCGCGTACGTGTGCGCACAATCAACACATCCGCATCCCTCACGGCTTCCGGTGTGATTTCTTCTGGCGGGAGGAACACAGCCTCGGCGACAGCACTGAAAGCATCGCCCACATAGGGGATATGTGACTCAATTACAACCTTGTTCATAAGTATTTAAAGACAACCGTTCAGGCAACCGCCCACACATACAATCCCACATAACAAGCCATAAGCAGCAGAATTGCTATGTAGCTGCGGCGATGCCTGCGATAAGTGAAGAAATGCCCCACCTGATATGCTCCCAGGCAATTAAGGAGGGGGACATAGAATGTAAAATTATTGAAATTCAGCAATGTGAAAACTGATGTAAATATAAAAAGCATGGCCAGGAACCCGTTGAAAGCACGCACGCGCGAATTGTAGCTCAATATCTTCAACAGATTCGCGACAAGGAAAATGCCCCCGGCAACTATGGAGAATCCCGTCGAGGCAATAGCCTGCGCCATCTCCCGGGCATCGAACAACGACCATACCAATGTCATCTCCGGCCATGAAAGAGATGCCGGGTCAACCAGCCCAAGCCCGAAAAATATCCAGGCAGGGGTAATCAGCCCGAGCAATGCAGCCAGGAATGTGCGCAACGAAAACATGCGCATCTGGATGCAGCCCAGCAGCAACACGGGCACATAGAACAGATAGGCCACCTGCGTGAATGCGGCACCACCCAGAAGAAAAAATATAAGGAACACACGCCTCTGCCCCAAAGCATTGCCGAACACCGAAAACAGCAGCATCACGCACAGCAAAATCACCACAGCAAGCAACGTCCCGCCATAGAACTGCCCCAGCACCGACGGGAATGCCATCTGCATGACCACGAACATCGTTGCAACCAATGCCGTGAGGCTACGCAACACATTGAACGCCCTGTTGACATAGACGGTCAGCCCTGCCACCAGCACAGTGACAACAAGATTGACCACTGCCGAAACCCAGTCGAACCGCAGCCAAAGATTGGCCGAAGGAAATCCGAATCCAAGGTTTCCCGAAATCTGCACCACAGCCCCGCGCTCCCAGGCGAAAGCGCAACTGACACACGCCAGGAAAACCGCCAGCACAGTGGAACCCTTGGCATGTAGAAACGCCGTTATGTCGCGGTCGCGAATCATCAGAGCAAATCGCGGCCTATGTCACGGCGGAAATACTTGCCGTCGAAGTCAACTGCCTGTGCCGACCGGAAACTGCACTCAAGTGCCGAAGGTATGTCAACGCCATAAGAGCTTGCCGCAATGACACGCCCGCCCGATGTAACCAACGAACCTTCCTTTACGGCGGTCCCGGCATGAAACAGAATCGATTCCGACACCGATTCAGTTCCCTTTATTGCTTTCCCCTTGGGATATGCACCCGGATAACCGCCCGAAACAAGCATCACCGTAACTGCGGTGCGGGGGTCAACAGCCAGCGGCATATCGCCCAAATCCCCCTTGGCGGCAGCCTCGAGCAGCGGCACAAGGTCGGATGCTATGCGCAGCATCACAACCTCCGTTTCAGGGTCACCCATGCGCACATTGTACTCGATAACCATAGGTTCTCCCCCAACATTTATGAGACCGAGGAAAATAAAACCCCTATAGTCGATGCCACGCGCCAGCAAACCGTTGACAGTAGGTTTGACAATGCGCTCCTCCACTTTCGCCATGAATGCCTCATCGGCAAACGGAACAGGGCTGACGGCACCCATGCCCCCCGTGTTAAGCCCCGTGTCACCCTCACCGATGCGCTTGTAATCCTTGGCGACAGGCAGGATGCGGTAGCCGCCATGGCCATCGGTAAGCACGAACACAGAACATTCTATGCCATTGAGGAACTCCTCGATGACCACCGTGGCCGATGATGCCCCGAACATGCCGCCGAGCATCTCCTTCAGTTCCCGGCGCGCTTCATCGAGCGAATCCACAATCAGCACCCCTTTTCCTGCAGCAAGACCGTCGGCCTTAAGCACATAGGGTGGTTCCAGCTCCTCAAGGAAGCGATAACCCTCCTCAATGGTTTCGGCAGTGAAACTGCGGTAACGTGCGGTGGGGATATTGTTCTCAACCATGAACCGCTTTGCAAAATCCTTGCTACCCTCCAGCATTGCGCCGGCTCTTTCCGGGCCCACAACAAGCAGACCGGGCTTATGCTCCTTGAAATAGTCGGTGATACCCGCCACCAGCGGGTCCTCGTTTCCCACCACAAGAAGTTCCACCCCATGCTCCGCAACGAAATCCTCGATAGCTTGGAAATCAACAGGCGAGATGGCGACATTCTCGCCATAAGCACCTGTGCCACCATTGCCGGGCGCGATAAACAATTTTTCGGTCAACGGGCTTTGAGAGATTTTCCATGCCAAAGCCGATTCGCGGCCACCGGAGCCAAGTAGTAGGATTTTCATAAACGGGAATGTGAGAGGGTTGTTATGCTATGGTTGTAGATGTTATTAGACAATTCTCTTAATCAAGATTTATTGCGGCGGGAACGCATACCGGGCAACAGCGAAGGCTGCTTGCCTGTAATCATCTTCAGAGCCTCCTCGTTGCGGCGCAATGCAAGGGGATTTTCCGACTGAGCCGGACGCTCGTATTCTTTATGTTCCACATTGCTTCGGAACGGCTTGCCGGCTCCGGGGCGCCCGGGACGGAAATCATCAGAACGGGCGGGACGCGACGAACGGTTATCACCGTTCCAGTCGCCACGGCCTCCGGGACGATAGCGTTCCTCCAGTTTATTACGTGCGGGAGCAGCCTTGTCTTCACGGCGTTCCCTGCGCTTGTCGGCAAAGTCACGCCCATCACCAGAACGCCCGTCACGGAATCGAGGCTTGTCCCCGAAACGCCTTTCATTATCCTCGAAACGGCGGTCCTTGTCGCCAAACTTTCGGTCACTGAATTTCCTGTCACCAAATTTCTTATCCCCGAATTTGCGGTCACCACCCTTTCGGTCACGGCGGTCGAACCGGCGGTCACCGTCACGCCCGCGCCTGTCGTCATTCTCGCGGTCACCATGTTTGCGGTCGCCATGCCGGCCGATTTTACCGAATCGCTTTTCAGTCTTGCGGTCGGCAAACTTGCCGGCGGGTTCCTCCTCCGTATCCCTCAAACGGCCACCATCGCGGCGGAACGACTTGTAGTCGCCATCAAAGATAATATATTCGCGCAACTCGCATTCCAACGAACCGTTGAGGATAGGGAGCTTCACCGACGGGGCAAGACCAATCTGTGAGATATATTCATTCTTGGCTGCGATAACCCAGGCATGATAACCCTTGAACACATGCTTGAGCTTTTGTCCTATAAGGGAATAAAGCCCCTCCATGTCATCAGCGCCTATACGTTCGCCATAAGGAGGATTGGTCACCATCACACCATCGGCAGGAGCCTCGTCCCATGCCGAGAGAGCCTTTGTCTGCAGGTCAATCATGCTTCCAACCCCGGCGCTCTTTATGTTGCGTGCTGCAATTTCAACCGCCTTGGGCGAAATATCGGCACCGTATATCTTGAACTCGAACTCCCTTTCGCCCGAATCATCGTTGTAGAGGCGGTCGAACAGTTCATGGTCGAAATCTTTCCAGTTCTCAAACGAGAAATGCCTGCGGTACACACCCGGATTGATATTGGCGGCAATAAGAGCAGCCTCAATAAGGAATGTGCCGGAACCGCACATTGGGTCGACCAGTGGGCAATCACCGCGCCAGCCGCTCCGCAGAATTATACCTGCAGCCAGCACCTCGTTGATGGGAGCCTCGGTCTGCGCCACGCGGTAGCCACGCTTATGCAGCGATTCACCCGAGGAATCAAGTGAGAGAGTCACATCCTCACCGGCGATGTGCACGTTTATCATCACATCGGCATCCTGCAGACGCACCCCGGGACGCTTATCCTCTCCATACCTGTCCTTGAACCAGTCGACAATCGCATCCTTCACCCGGTAGGTGACGAAACGCGAGTGGGTGAATTCATCGCTGAACGCCACAGTGTCGATGGAAAACGTGCTTCCCACCGACATCAGGCTTCCCCAGTCGAATTCCTTGGCATTCTCATATAACTCATCGGTGTTGGCTGCCTTGAACTTATATATTGGCTTGAGGATACGCAAGGCCGTGCGGCAGCACAAGTTAGCCTTGTAAAGCATTTCAAGGTCGCCTTGGAACGACACCATGCGCCGTCCGGGTTCAACATTCTCGGCTCCAAGGCCACGCAACTCCTCGGCCAGCACATCTTCCAACCCCTGGAAGGTCTTGGCCACCATTTCAAACTGTTCTTTCATCGTCAAGGACTGTAATTTCTCTGCAAAATTACTGAATTTTAATGGATTTTTTGCCCCATTTTGCAAACACAAGAACTAAAGTCTCCTCGACTTTTTCTCCAATAGGCTTTTTGGAATGTTTTTGAAACAGTTTTGACCCTTATTAAGATAGTTCACCGTCGGCGGCTTCGGCAGAGTTCAGGGCTGTCCGGGCGGGAGAGGCAATCGTTTCCACCGGGATGGGCAGGCGAACCCACAAGGCATTCGGGACAAGACGCCATAAGCCCACAAGCAGATTCCATCGCCAGTCAACCACAGCTACGCGGGCACGACGGCGAAGGGCACGCACTATACGTGGCACAACATAAGGCAACTGCATAATCATGGGGTAATTGCGGTCATCTTCAAGAAGGGGCGTACGAATCCATCCGGGACGGATATCGGTGAAACGTATATGCAGCTTCTGAATCGTCGACAGCTGGTTCAGGGCACGCAGATAGGTCTGTTGGAATTTCTTTGATGCGCTGTAAGCCGCAAGATGCCCGATGCCGTTGGTCCCGGCAACGGATGTTATGGCTGCAATCTGCCCGAAACCGGCACGTTCGTCTCGGAAATAACGGAATGCCGTATCGACCATGCGGGTGAAACCTACCACATTCGTCTGCATGGTAGCCACCTCCTTGTCAATCTCCAGCTCATCATTGCCGTAGCCGATGCCGGCCACATGGAAATAGACATCCATCCCGCCGAGACGGCGGATAAGGTCGCGCAGCCGCTCCGGCGCATCATCCTGCGTGACATCAATGCGCGAATAGACAATCCGCCCGGGATACTTCTGCTGCAGTTCCCGCATTACCTCAACCTTGCGACCGGCAATGGCCACGCGCATCCCGACGGAAGCAAGCCTCTCGGCAACGTTAAGACCGATCCCCGATGTCGCCCCCATGATTACGACCTTTTTCATAATGCCATGCCTTTTTCGATAGAGACTAAAGATAGAAAGACTAAAGCGATAATACCGAAGTTTTCCCCATCCTCTCCCACTATCTCCTGTCCTTATAAGGGAAACGCAACATCATAGAAAGATGTTGCGTTTCATCAAATTAAAAAACCCAAACGTATCTTACCGTTCAGGCCGTTGCGGGGACATCACTGCACCCGCAATATAGTACCTTAACCATATTCATCCATGAATAAAAATAAAAGGATTTTTAGGGTTAAAATACAACCCATTTGGCTTTAACTTTGCAACAGCAAATCAATAAAACAGAACACTCATGTTACCAAATTCTCACAATCACAACAATATGGTCGCCGATTATTATCTAAACCGATTACAAATTTTGTCCAATTTGTCATACACCTCCGAAATCATAGGTATTCCAATACTTACGGCGGCTGATATAGACATAGTACCCAATAGATTAGTAGCATTCAGTAAGGCCATGACATCTAAATGCTATGATGCCATGATTCATTTTTATGAATCCGACAAATCTTTTGTAAGAATACTTAATAACCCAATCAGATATGGAGAGATTCTGAAACGTTTCAAATATGTCATATCTCCCGATTTTTCTCAACGAATGGATGCTCCACCCTTCATTTGCTTCCAAAATTCATGGTGGAACAAGGCATTAGGTGCCTATTGGCAAAGTTTGGGAATAAATGTTATTCCTAATGTCGCATGGTCACGCCCAGACAGCTATTCATATGCATTTTCCGGCATACCAAAAAATTCGGTAATCGCAATCAACTGCACAGGGATAAAAGGAAAATCTATTTCCAAATATTTTTGGATGAAAGGATATGAAGCGGCATTAAAAGCCCTCAACCCATCAAAAATAATAAGATATGGTGATCGGATGCCGGGAGAAGATTATCAAAGATCCATATATTTTGAAAATGAAAACCTAAATCGTCTTCGAAATGGGTGCTAATGGAAGTTTTGCATCTGGAGTTCTACAGTCAGAGTTAGGACGTGCATATAAGCAAATCACAAATATAGGAAATATTCACATAGTATCTCCTAAAAATCCTCGTCATGGAATAAAATTGCCAGAAGAAAGCCATACACCAAATAGAATGTATGCTACGTTTTATAAAGACGGACACGATGTAAAGGCAGTCGCACGATATGGAGCTGATGGCAAAAAGATATGGGAAATACATACAATTGACCATCGAAACCTCGGCCCCCATTATCACCGATGGGAAAAAGGACGACCGGTAAGCGATGAGCCTCTAACCGATGAGATGGTTAAACTGTTGAACAACCTAAGAAATTATAAATAACATGATTGCAGACAAAGACTTTCAATATATTGGAATAGATGACGATGGCATCCGCTATAACAAAGCTTATCCACCTGATAAAAAGAAATATGGGAATAATTACGGCGGTTATGCCAACAACGCCAGGGAGGTACTGCTATACGATTTTGCAGTACAAGGCTACGACGTGTCGTTCCGATACAACGGAAAGTCATATCATTTGTTATATGAATCCGACCACGCGGCTCTCTGTGACGACAAGTATTCAACGGAATACATCTCTTATGACAATCCTATGGATTTGATTGAGAATCTCAAAATAGAAGGTCATACGCTCATCGACATAATAGATGAGTTGGAGGATGTAGAACCAGAATAGTATACATTCCAGCAAAGTAAAATCAAAAGGGTGTTGCAGAACTTAATATTTGGCCCTACAATCGGGGGATGCAACACCCTCGAGTTTCGCCCGAATGGCGAAAGGCTGCAAGAACGGCTCTTACAATATGAACCGCTCTTACAGCACTTTCTTTCAATAAAAACCCAAACGTATTTTACCGTTCAGGCCGTTGGGGGGACATCACTGCACCCGCAACAGCCGTTTGACGGAATCATCTCTTAAGGAAGCGCAGCACAGTGTGTTCGCCGCTGTCGGCCACTATTTCAGCCACGCAAGCCCCTGCGGGAATACCCGAAGTAGAGACAGTCGAAGCACCATGGTGACGACTCGTTGCACGGAGCACACCGTCCACACTGTAAATGCGAAGGATGTAGTCTCCCTCTACTCCAAGAACCGACAGGCAATCGGGAGCCGGTGTCGCGATGCGCACATTGCCTCCCTCCCATATCCCTTCCATGCCCGAAGAGGGGTTCTTGGCTCCGAGCTGGTCAAAGCAGGCATAACCCGGCACTGTGGCCTGTTTTGAACTGGAATATTCCATATTGAGGCTGCACACCGCTCCAAGGGATGAAAGGTCAACCCACTCCCATGCTGTCAACACCTGCGGGGAAACCCCGCGATAATCGGCCAAAGGCACATCCACCTTGCCGGTCTGCCCGCCAGATGCATCCAGACCGATGAACGACAAAATCATATAGTCGCCATCTTCCGATGTGAACTTCGGAGAATATCCGTCGCCGTTTAGAATGGAATTGAGCGTTACAGCCGCATTGGTCACATATACCCCGGGCACAACAATCCCCGCGTCGGATGCGGACACATGAATCGTCATGTCGGCTCCCATCATGTAGGCAACGCCGTAAGCCGCCGTGTTTGCCGCGCCGCCGCCGACTGCGTTGCGGAACTGATGGTCGTAGTTGAGGAACTGCGTCGCCGTCTCGTTGGCATAGCCATAGCCCATCCAGGCTCCCCACTGAACCATGGGGAAGTTGCCGAACTGGAACGAGCCGCTGAAGAATGCGTCGATAAAAGTATCCTCATCGGCATCCCTGTCATATTTCCAGTAGCTTTCCGCCGCAAGGGGAAGGTCGTCGAACGTGGCCACGGCGAGATCTTTGGCAATGACAGGCACATGAGCCTTAGTGGCGGCAACCTGACCGTCTGACGAGGTGACACGCAGGCGGTAGGTCTGGTTCACCACGGCTTCCTTAACCAACAGGTCGTCTGTGCCGACAATATCCTCCATCTGGTTGAGCCATTCGTAGGAATAAGGTTCCTTGCCTCCTGTCACATAGGCCTGAAGCATAATGGTCTCCCCTGCGTTGACGGGGGTCTCGTCCCATTCGATTGCAACAAGAAGCTCCTCGATGGTTTCCTTGGTGGTGAATGCAGGAGACTCAACAATCGCCGACTCCTCCCCGAGCGCACTCACAACCATGAAATAAGCCTTATATGCAGTGAGCTGTTCGAGGAAATTGAACGTGTATGCGACCTCGGCACCTGCATCTATGGTCATCGGCCTGGCTGCCAGCAGTTCCTCGCGTGTCGGGGCGGCATCATCGGCCTTCACAGCCTTGCCGTAGAGCGAACCGCCCACAGTCCAGCGGGTGTTGACCGTAGCCGACACATCGCTCAAGGCTCCGGCTGCAGGATAGCCTTCCATTATTTCGGGGGTCTCCACAACAACGGTGGCAAACTCATAGGCACCGGCTGTTGCCTGTTGTGCGCGCTCCTTGCCGTCGGCATCGGAAGTAACTAAATCGAGGCGAGGCTGCAAGTATGTGTCATCGGCCTCGCGCAGATGCAGGTCGGTGTCGCTGAAGAACGATGCCCGGCTCCACACCGAGGAGCAGTCGCCGGTGGCCTCGCAGTATTCGGCAAACGTCTTGCCGTCGCCGTCCATCTTGTCGCCACCGCCATAATACACATTGCCGGAGAAACGGAGGTTGGCATAATGGGAGGCGTTCCACGGGCGCAACGGGCCGGAGGCGGTGGTGTTCTGGATGATATTGTTCATCACCTTGGGTGCGGAACCGTCGGCGGGGGCATTGCCGTTGAGTGCAAGTGCATACGCGCTCTTAACAGTCGGTTCCCCCTTGAGGCTGATGGTGTTGTGGGCGAACACCACATTGGCCATCGTTGTCTCGAGCATAACACCATAGGTGTATCCCGAAGTCACATTGGCCATTACCACCACATTATTGGCAACAAGCGACGGCTTAGACGCATCAGCCCCACTGCCCGCATTGCGGAAGTAGATTCCGGCGCAGTCGGTCGGCTGTTCGCACAGCACTTTGTTGCCTGTCACCCGGAAAGAGCCGTGAGGACGGTAAATGTCGACATGGTAGGCACCTTTTTTGGCTCCAGTGCCGGGAGTGACCGAGTTGCCCGAAAGATTGAAGTCCTCGCAGTCGTTAAGGTAGATGGCCTTGAGATAGGTGTTGGTGATTACATTGCCCGTCACCGACAGGCCTTTGTCCTTCGGATTGGCAACAATGCCGCTACCGCCGAGATAAAGCCCGATATAACCGCCGTCGAAACGGCTCTCTTTGACGGTGAGGAAATCGCAGTTGGTGTTCTCTGCGCCACCGTCGGCGGTGCGCACCAGCGATGTGCCTTCATTGGCCGATTCCGTCAATACCTGTGCTTTCACCACACAGTTCTCTATGGAGCAATGGCGGCTCCCGTTCTTGAACTGAACCGTGGCATAGGGTTTGATGTTTGATGCAGGCACAGGGGCGACCATGGTGAGATTGCGGAAATGGACGTAGGATGAATTGTCGACATACACCATCCCCTGCTTGTCGAGAACCGAAGAGCCGGAAATGACCACATTGTCGCGCTTGCCCGAAACAGATGAAAACACGACAGGATGCTCGGCCGAGGTGCCTTGCACATCAACGATTGAGAGATTCTCCCGGTATTCGCCATCCTCAATCATGAACAGCACGGCATCCTCCACTCCAATCTTAAGGGCTTCCACAGCCTCGGCGAGCGTATGGTAGCGGGCATTGTCGGATGGCCCCACACGGTAGGGTCCCCCCATACCGGCAGCGATTGTGCGTGCCGCACTGTTGGCTTCGGGCATCACCACGGGAGAGCCGGTGGTGGCAACTGCCGTGACGGCGACATGGGCGACATTACCTGGTTTGGCCGCACCCTCAAGGTCGGCGGCAACCCAAAAATTGTATGTCCCGGCCTCATCTATTTCAATGGGTGCGGGGAATGTGAACGTAGCTTTGCCTCCGTCAAATTCGGTGAGTTTTTCTCCCAAGGGGTTCATCGGCGAGAACGTTAGGTTGTACCCGGTGTAATAAACGCGTGCGCCCCTGATGTCGGACACATCGGTCGAACCGCCGAAGTCAACACTGATTCCGCTGATAGCTAACTTGCCCCCGTTACCTTCGGCGGTGAGGGCGACACGTGCAATCGGGCTGTCGGAGGAGCCTCGGAGCACATCAGCCCCTGTGGCATCGGTCACCTCAACCGATGTCACGTCCATAGGCACAACGGCTATCGGGGTAACCGAGATTGCCCACCCTTTAAGGGTCTTGGCCGTTGCGTTGGCCTTGAAGGTTATGGTTATAGAGCCATCGGCGGCTTTGGAAACAAGGTTGACAGGGCCGCCGGTAGTGAAATAGCCTGTGGATTTGCCGAGACGGTTCTCCTCGCTGGCCTCCCGCCCGCTGTAGACGTTCATCTTGCCGCCACCGATGCTGAACTCCTCGGCATTAATCTGCAATGTCGTGTTCTCCTCGGCGGGAACAAACGTCACGGAACCACTGAAACCTGCGGTGAGGTTCCCGTCGGGTCCCCCGTCATCATAGAACATAATTGGTGCGGCGACGCTCACCACATGACCGTTGCCCGGCTGCATAAGGCTTATGTTCCTGGCTACACGCTCCCCGTCAGGGTCGCCGTTCTCAACGGCCAGGCTCTTCCCTCCTGCGGCCACCGAAATGAGTTTCGCATCAACGGCCACATCGCCGGCAATCGCATCAGCCACATCAATGGTGACGAAAAAATAATTCAGTTCCTCATGGAGCGCGTCGGCGTCAACATCCCCGCTGCGCTCCACGGTGACTGCGTTGCCTTCGGCAGGCATAGCGGCGGTGCCCCAAATCGTGGCATCTGCAAGACTGCCCGTCGGGGATACAAGCACGTTGACCGCCTTGACTGCCTCGCGACCTTTCATTTCAAGTGTGAACGTATCGAGGGTTAGGGGCGAAAGCGTACCCTCAACTTCAAATGTTACGGCGAGGAGCTCGGCATTGGTCATGCCGGGGGAGAGAATAGCTGTGCTGGCCTGTTGCACGTCGATGGCCTTTATTTCGGCATCATGGTCGACGAACTGGCTTACGGTTGCCGTCCAACCCTTGCCGCAATAGCTCGACGAGGATGCCTGCGGATTAAATCTGACGGTGATTGCACCGTTGTCGGCCACGGAGCGGAGTTTGCGCCCGGGACCGGTCTTCGACTGCGCGTTATCGGAAAGTTTCCAGATAAGGTTATCGGCATTGACGGACTCACCGCTGTAGACCTCGAATGTTGCGCGGCTCCCCCATGAGGAAGCGGCATAATACACATCGAAACTCCCGAAATCAATCTGCGCCTTGGCTCCGGCCAGGGTGGGCCGGAATGTAACTGTGTAGTCGGTAGTCCCGGAGGGATAAGATGTCGAATAGGAACCTTCGGGAGCGGGGCTTTTGAAAGCCCAGTCGCCATACATGGAGTGTGAGTGTGCTCCCGCAGTCATCACACATGTGTTGTCGATTGCAACCGTGGCTGAAAGGTCGCCTGTAGGAACGGTTGTCTGCCCCCCGATGGTAACGCCTGACAGTTTGGCTCCTGCCACCTGACCGACGAGGGCATTTTCGGCAATATCCACAGCAACCGCAAACCAGTTGTTCCCCTCTACGAGTGATTTTTCCAAGGGAACGGACATAGAGGTGCCGCTCCATGTGGCCTCGCCACAAACCATTGACGGCATGACAGTTGCGTAATTCGGTTTCTCCCCAAGAGAATAAATTTTCACAGCCGACAGTGCACCGGCATCGGACACATCGGCCGCGCAAAGCGATACCCCACTGACACTCAAAGAATTAAGCTG
>WSMN01000057.1 GCA_013316535.1 Muribaculaceae bacterium
TGGAGTCTGTCAACCGTCTGATTGAGGCCAATCCCCCTCATGACTACTGGCTGGCACGGGGTTTCATACTGCTTAGTGACCTGTTGCGCCGCCGGGGTGACAAGTTTGAGGCCGATGAATATCTGAAGTCCTTGCGTGACAATTACCCCGGTGAAGAAGCCGATATTTTCAAGATGATTGACGAGCGTCTCCATTAAAATGACACCAATGAATCCAAGATATATAGTTTGTTGTGCCTCGGTTTTCGTTTTGGCAGATGCCTTGGCACAGGAGCAACTCTCAAAAGAGATTACCATTGAGCGTGAAATCGTGCCGGAAGTGCGCGCCGCCTCGCGCTTGAACGTCTATCCGCGTGCGCTTTCATTCAAGCCTCAAGTGAAATCGTTGCTTATAAGCGATTTCACTGAAGCTGCGCAATCCGACCCCACCATATCGCTCTATGAACCTGCCAACACCAGTCCGGCTGCTATGCCGACACCTTGGCGCGGATATCTCGACGCCGGTTATTTCCCTGCCGCGAATGTGGGTGTTTCGGCCGGTTACTCGATTATCGGCAACAACGTCACCCGCCTCAACATATGGGGGCAACTTGATAACCGCAGCTATAAGTCTGCACCCTTGTCGGAAGGGACGAAAGAAACATTCCGGCATCTGATTGGGCGCATCGGGGTTGATTTCGCACATGTTTTCGGTGAGGCAGGAAAGCTGGATGTCGCAACCGACTTCGGTTTTTCATCGTTCAACCAGCCTTGGTCGGTTATTGAAAAAAGTCTTAATGACGGGGATGGCAAGATTGAGGGGCAGTCGGTGGCCGAGTGGAATCTGTCGGCCATGTGGAAAGGCTCCGCCAATCATAAACTGAACTACCATGCCGGTGCCTCGTTCGGTATATTCAATTTCTCCAAGGGACTGGAGATGGAATCTTTGAATGCCACCGCACCCGGGACGGCTGCTTTGCCGGAAACAATCACGCTTCCGGCTGTTCATCAGACCTCTTTCGGAATTGATATGGGTGTGGTGCAGCAAATTAACGCAGCATCCTCTGCCGGGGTTGACCTTACAGGTGATTTCCTTAGCTATAACCATTTTGCGGCAGGTTCGGGCAAGACGTTTGGTGTCGGGACCCTGAAGCCTTATTACAGGTTCGGCAACGATGTGGTGACACTGAAAGCTGGTGTCCGCCTCGACCTTACTATGAACTGTGGCAAAGCCCTTCATGTCGCTCCTGATGTGCTGTTTGGTGTTAACCCCGCTTCGGGCTTCGGAGGATGGCTGCGTTTAGGGGGTGGCGAACATCTCAACTCCCTCCAGTCGCTGCAAGCGTTTTCTCCTTACATATCACAGCTTTATGCCTATGGAGTTTCGCATATGCCTGTGACCGGCGACCTGGGGTTGCGTTTCGGCCCTGTCCATGGGGCTTCCCTTACGCTTAAACTTGCCTATGCCTCGGCCAACGACTGGTTGCTTCCCGTTATTGCCGACAACCAGCTGTTGTTCAGTGGTTGCAATCTTCGGTCGTGGAAAGCCGGTGCGCAACTGAACTGGAAATTCCGCGAAATTGTGGTTCTCGAGGCATCGTTCGAGAGCACTTTGGGTAACGGGGAGAAGGATACCTGGATTGAATGGCGTGACCGGGCACGGCATGTGTTGGGAGCATCGGCGACAGTCACTCCAATCAGCCCCTTTTCTGTCACGTTGTCATATCAGATGAGGATGAAGCGCAGTATGCCTGTCTGGGATGGCGTTATTGCCGACGTTCCTGCTGAAGTCGGCCTTGAGGATGTCAATAACCTCGGAATCGGGGCTGCATGGAAGTTCACCGACGCATTGTCGGTGTTCGCCCGTGTGGACAATGTCTTGGATTCCGAATCCTATATGCTTCCATTGGTTCCGGCACAAGGTTTGAACGGTCTTGTGGGTGTGGCCTGGAAATTTTAACCGATTAGATTGTGTGCCGTGAGTTTCAAACCCCGTCTTTTGCGTGAGACCGCCGAGATTGCGCTCACCGAAATAAAGCGTTTCCTTGAACCCCGTCTTGCCGAGGAGTTTTCGTTGCGCCGTGTCTCCGCGCCGCTGTTTCTGCCGGTAGATTCCCAGTTGCTCGATCCCCGTCATCCCGGGGTGCGCATACATTTGCCTGCCATGAGCGTGGAAATGGAGATTGTAAGTTCTCTTGATGTGTGGTTGCGCAGTCAGCTCTCCCGTTATGACATTGCATCGGGATTCGGGGTGTTCACTATAATGAACGCTATCCGTCCCGAACTGCCGGTTAATTCCACATCGTCGCCACACATTGCCGCATGGGCATGGCAACAGGCCGTTGAGCCGCATGAAGCTGATTGCACTGCATTGGTTGACAGAGCAAAAAGGCTGTATGCCGTGATTGTGGAGACCGAGAAAATGATTTTGGAAAAGTTCCCGCATCTCACCTCCACTCTTCATAAAACTCTTGATGTGGTTGATGAAGCGGTACTGGCCGGCCGTATGCCCCGGTATTCCGAGGAAAAACGGATATATGAGCATCTGCATCCGGGTCGATGTGAACAGCCTGAACATAGGCATGGCGCAGCTTTGTTGGTGACACGTGGCTCCGGCGACAAAAAACTTACAGGTGATTTGTGGGTGTGGAACTGTGCCGTAAATCGCCCGCTGCGGATTGTTGATTTTGCAGTGTGGGATGCGGATGCGATTTCCGGCACTTCCATAGGGGGCAACATCTACAGGGATTATCTTGCTCTGCAGTTGCTTCACCAGGATCGCCTGCTGGTTTGACCGGTAATGTTTGAGTTGTAATGATTTATGATTAGTTTAATCCAAAATATCCGATAGAGTCCATGCGCATTGATATAATAACCGTTCTTCCAGAGATGTTTGAATCCCCTTTAGGTTGCTCCATTCTGCAGCGTGCACAGAACAAAGGGCTTGTGGAATTTCATGTGCATAATTTGCGTGACTACTCCACCAATAAGCATCGGAAAGTGGATGATTATCCATTCGGAGGTGAGGCGGGAATGGTTATGCAGGTTGAGCCTATCGACCGCTGCATCTCGGCATTGAAAGCCGAGCGCGATTATGACGAGGTGCTTTTCACGTCGCCCGACGGTGAACGGTTTGACCAGCCTATGGCCAACCGCATGTCGTTGCTCAACAATATCATCATTCTTTGCGGTCACTACAAAGGTGTGGACTACCGGGTGCGTGAGCACCTTATAACCAAGGAAATATCAATCGGCGACTATGTGCTCACAGGCGGGGAGATGCCCGCGATAATAATTTCCGATGCCCTTGTGCGTCTGATTCCCGGGGCAATTGGCGACGAACAGAGCGCATTGTCCGATTCTTTTCAGGATCACCTGCTGTCAGCCCCCGACTATACTCGTCCTGCCGAATATAACGGCTGGCGTGTGCCTGATATCCTGCTGTCGGGACATGAAGCCAAGATTGCAGCCTGGCGGCACGAACAGTCGCTCGAACGTACACGCCGTCTGCGACCCGACCTTCTGGACTGACAACGTAACTTACATATCAAAGCCGTTGTGTGCCCGCTATGTGCTTACAGCCGCTTACGCAGCTTGTCAATCATGGCGTTTATGCCGGCGGGATTGCCGAAAAACTCGACATCACCTTTATATAGGGTGGGGCAGCAATCATGCTCCGATTTGAGTTTGCGCCATTCGTCCCAAAGGGAATCATATCTGGCTATAGCGGCGGCTGTATTGTCGCGGTCTAATGCCGTGCCGTTTTTTTGGGCGACACGCAATTGCAGCATCAATTGCCATGCCGTTGCAAGTATCTCATACTTTATGCGGCCATAAGTTGTGCTGACGGCAATGAATTCATTGTCAGCCTCGGAGGGAAAATGCAAAGAATGCCCGATGCGTTCTATTTCCCGCCAGATTTCCACTGCCTCTTGCTTCTCACGCATATATTTCCCGCTCTCCCCTGCATTGACGATATTATCGAGGTAACTTCCTTGGAATGCGTCGCCTGTCATTGAATCGTCGCGTACCCAATTCACGTAAGTCCCTCCGTAGGTGCTGTACTGGCCTTTCAGAACACCCTCTTCAGAGAGCAGACACATGCTCCTGAACATTGCCGTTTCATTGTCAGGCAATCCGCGCTCCTTTGCAAACATATTGAAGCATTCTTCCTCCGAAAGATGCGGATTGGCAGCCCACAGAGCCAGCACGCGGGCATTGAGGTCAATCCAGAATTCGTTGCTGATATAGGGGCCTCCCCAGCCTCCGCCGCGCGACCACGTCCATATCCCTTTCAGGTGTTCCCCGTCACGCATATGGCTAAGGCAATATGGCCGCCGGGACGATTCCAATTCGCTGAATCCGTCGATAACCCCATGGGCTATATAGTTGGGATGCGCCCCTTTCCCCTCATATTCCCTTTGGCATTGCACCTCCACAATCTGTTGGTGCTTGCCGATTCCGAGAGTGGGATTGAAAGGCACACCGAATCGCCCCGATTCATCAAGCCAATAGGTGTCGATGGAGTCAAGGTCGGGGTGTCCATCCTTTATACCTGAACGCCAGAAATCGGTCATTGTGTGTTTTATGGAGAAATACAGGTTGGGGTGTGGCTCAACACGGTCGGTGACATCCAGATAATGTTTTGGAAGGGAGTGGAGTTGCCCCATGTCCCATGTGCGGTAAAAAAGTTTCTTGTCGAGCCGTTCGCACACCTCATCCCGAAGCAGGTTTATCAGCGTCACGTGGTCGTCCATCCCGTGGCGCACCGGGTGGTTGCCGATGTGATGGGGCGCTCCATGGAGATATGTTTCACCGGTGCGTATCACCAGTCCGTCAAGTTGCGGGAACTGCTTGAACATGGAACGTATCAGATGGCGTACACAGCGTTGTGTGGTTTCTCGCGAGATATCGATTTTGCCATCCTTGTCGCAGATTCCCGCTTTGTGTATTTCCACTAATTTTGCGGGCAGCACAAGCATGTCCAGCATACAGTATACATCCAGCCCCTCATGTTTGGCTGCATTGTAACGGGCGGTTATGCTGTCGGCCTTCTCCGCTACCCAGGCGGCTCTTTCCGAGCCATCAGGGAACACCTTGTCATCGAAATCCTTCCAATCGACACCGAACTGTGCCGCATCGAAAAGAAAGAACACCTTCCCTCCGAAACCGCTTTCACGCAGGACCCGTGGGTTCAGATAATGCGATTTAGTTTCACCCTCTCCCGGGTTGTGGTGAACCATATCCATTATCGGATAGAATTCCGTCACGTTATGATTCCCTGCTGAAGTTCTGTTTATAGCTGTATTGGCCGTAAGCAGCAATGCGATTGCCATGAAGTGTCTAAGCATGTCCGATTCAATGTGGATTGTCTGTATAATCAAAGATATGAACGATTCTGTAGCCGTTGGTTACTAAATCCGGGGGGCATTCAAACACCGGCATGTAATTTCCCCTATTTTTTAACTATTCAACCGGGTTTTGCAACTGCTCCCAAATGGCAAGACTACCGCGTTCGTTCCAATGATGCAAGGGGAAATGTAAAAAAGAGCCGCCTGTTATTTGATTCCAAATAACAGGCGGCTCTTTTTAGGTGGTCCTACTTGGGCTTGAACCAAGGACCTTCTGATTATGAGTCAGCTGCTCTAACCGACTGAGCTATAGGACCGGCATCCACTTGCTTTCGCCGATTTGATTGGCGGTTTGTGCCATGGGTGGCCGCGAATGTGGATGCAAAGTTAGCGGTTTATTTGAAAAAGAGCAAATTTTTTTTGAGGATTATTTGAAACTTGCGTGGTTTTGTTTTGTTTTTGAGATGAAGATTGCTAATTTTGTGCTTTATGGGGATATTTTAACCTTGTCAGGATGAGAGGGGTAGTCGGTCGGGGTGATGTGGATTGACTCTTATGCCGATGAAAAACGGATTTGACGGTATGATGCTATTATGGCTTCATGCCGGATGATAAAAATATTTTGAGGGATTTTGCCTTATGGGATTGTATAAAAAGAAAAATATTGTGATTGGTGCTGTGGGGCGTCTGATTGTGCCGGAGGCATTGTGGACGCACCAGTTCGTGGTCGCATGGTTGGGATGCCTATTCACGGTGCTGGCTTTTGATGTGCTTTGGTGTGCACAGACCACTTTCCGTGCCCTCGGATTTGCCGGCACTTATATCAATGCTATGTCCCTGGCAACTTTGCTTGCTCTACCCACGGTCTGTTGCCGTCGTTCGTGGCCGCAGATTGCTGTCATGCTGTTGGTCGACCTGCTGCTGATTGCCAATCTGATGTATTGCCGCACTTATTTCAACGCAATCCCGTTGTCGAGCTATCTGCTTGTGGGCAATGTCATGGATTTTACCTCAAGCATCGCTGATTCGTTCAGCTGGGTTTATCTGTTGCTGCCCGGCATAGCCGTTGCGACATATCTTATACTGTCGCCCCGTGACGAGGATCGTCGCCCAAACTTTGTGTTCTATCTGCTCACGCTTGCGGTTCTCTCGTTGGCTTCGGCATTGGCGGCCTGGTTCTCTGGGGGATTGGGGAAGCATGTGGCCGCTCTCAAGGGGGAGTGTTATTATGCCACGACCCCGCCGGTTGTATACACTGTTTTCGGAAATCTGATGGCCGAGGCGATGGAGCATTCCGATGTCATCACCCCGGCGCAGCGGCAACAGGTGGCTGAATGGAACAATCGGCATATGAAATACATGCGTATGCTCGGAAAGCCGTCTGTCGCCTCGCGGGATTCTCTTTCACTCCGCGACAACCTTGTGGTGATTTTCTGCGAGTCGCTGGAATCGTGGCCTATAGGCAAGAAAGTGGAGGGCAAGGAGCTTACCCCGTCGATTAACCGTGCATTGCGCGACACTGCTTCAACGTGGTATGCCCCTAACGTATTGTCGCAGGTTGGCAATGGGCGCAGTATTGACGGCCAGTTGCTGACGCTCACGGGGATGTATCCTATGCGGGATTTCGTTTATTCGATGAAATTTGCCGATAACCGTTATTTCGCGCTCCCCAAGGCAATGAAGGAGAGGGGCGCCAAGACCTACCTTCTTAGCGGCGACAAGCCGTCGACCTGGAACCAAGGGCTGGTGGCGCGTGCATTCGGCATAGACCATACGGAAATGAACGATACATGGGACAATTCAGAGCGCATAGGGCATCCGCGTCGTCTTAGCGACAGCTCGTTCTTCCTGCAGAGCATAGCCAAGATGCAGCGTGGGGATGTATGGCCGGAGGGGGAGAGCGCCTATGTGCAGCTTGTCACATACACAGGGCATAACCCTTTCCGTATCCCCGAAGAATTGCAGACAATTGCGCTGGAAGGGGATTATCCCGCCAAATTGCGCGACTATATGACGGCTGTGCACTATTCCGACCAGGCTCTCGGGCGTTTCCTGCATTACCTGCGTACACGTTCCGACTGGAACCGCACCATGGTGGTGATTGTCGGCGACCATGAGGCTCTGGCATCCTGGCGGCATGAACTCTGCACCGATGCCCGTGGAGCCGGACTGGTGGCAACGCAGGGCTATGTACCTTTAATCATTCTCAATGCCCCTGTGCCGGGGCGCAGGGAGGCAGTGATGGGGCAGGCCGACATCTATACCACCCTTCTCGACCAGATGGGGCTTCCCTATGCATGGCGCGGCATGGGATTCTCTGCCATTGCCCCGGATAGTCCTGCGTTCGCATTCGATTACCAGGGAAAAATCATCGGAGACCCTGCGGGTGCACCCGCAGGCCTTGTCGACCACATCGACAAGGCACGAGGTGTTTCCGATGTCATAATCAAGTTTAATCTGTTAAACCGATAGCTTCCTTACACTTTGCATTGGCTGGCTGAAAATATTGATATGGGATGGGTATGGTGGACTGTCAGTGTCCTTTACGCCTTGACCATCCTCGGAATCATTGCCGTGGTGGTGAGTGAGAACCGTAATCCGGTTAAATCGCTTGCATGGGTCACGGTGCTGCTGGTGGTGCCTATGGTCGGGTTGGTGCTGTATGTGTTTTTCGGACGTAACATCCAGAACAAGCGAATCATATCCCGCCGCAACCGTCGCAAGCTGCGTCGCCTCGGGGCAGGGGGGAGCATAGACCGTCGCCAGTTGAAGCTTTCCCCCGAGGGGCTTGCCCAGGTCAACCTTGCCTATTCATTGTGCGGCTCGAACTATTATGACGGCAACGCCATAGAAATCTTCGATAACGGAGCCGATAAGTTCGATGCCCTGTTGCGTGACATAGCCTCCGCCCGCAGCTACATCAACATGCAGTATTACATCATAGTCGACGATAAAATAGGGCACCGTGTGATGGATGCGCTTATCGAGCGGGCGCGTGCAGGGGTTAGAGTGCGGCTGATTTACGACCATGTGGGTTCGTTCAAGCTGTCGAACAAGGCGTTGCGCCGTCTCAAAGATGCCGGTGTGGAGGCCTATCCGTTCTTCAAGGTGGTGTTCCCGCCGTTCGGCACGCGTATCAACTGGCGTAACCACCGCAAGATTGTTGTCATTGACGGGAAAATCGGTTATATAGGTGGCATGAATGTGGCCGACCGCTATGTGGATGGAGGCCGTCTGTTCGATGTCTGGCGCGACTTGCATCTCCGCATAACGGGGCCTGCCGTGTATGCTTTGCAGCAGTCGTTTGCGGTCGATTGGAATTTCATGGGGCAGCCACTCTTAGAGGAAGCCCCGATTGCCCCTGTGTCCATGCCGGAGGCATCCGTTGGATTGCAACTCGTCACCGGTGGTCCCACGACGCAGTGGATGAACATGACCCTTGTGTTCCAGCAGGCAATTTCGCGCGCACGTAAATGTATATACATACAGACCCCATATTTCATCCCGTCGGAAGGTCTGGTGCAGGCGTTGCAGGCGGCGGCGTTGTCGAAGGTGGATGTACGCCTGATGATTCCGCGCCGTTCCGACAGCGATATGCTCCGCTGGGCATCTAACTCCTATATACAGGAGTGCCTGCGTGCCGGTATAAAAGTTTATTTCTATGAGAAGGGGATGTTGCACAGCAAGGCCATAATCATTGATGACGATTTCTGCACCGTCGGCTCCACCAACTTTGATTTCCGCAGTTTCGAGCATAATTTTGAGGCTAATATGCTCATCTATTCCCATGATTTCAATGCGCGCCTGAAATCATTGTTCATGCGGGATTTGCGCGGCTGCAGCCGGGTCACGTCAGGTTCATGGCGACACAGACCCTTCATGGAGAAGGCTCTCGAATCAGTGATGCGTCTTTTCTCGCCCATTCTTTAGGGCGTGAACAAATTTGTGCCAAAGGTGTTGTAAAGGTGGATTCGTCAGTCTGTAAGGTGATTTGTGACAATGCAATTGGTTGATTTCCAGATGACATTACTGTTTTGCGGAATTCCTGTTACGTACTATCGAATCCAAACGAATCAAAAAATTTCTTATTACGGAAATTTTTCCGTAATAAGAGTTTGCAATTCAAAAAAAGGTGCGTAACTTTGCGCCTGAATTGGAAGATGAATTAGACGACTGACATTCACTTCACCGCTGACGAGCGGAGTCGGTTTCGTTGCACCGGCAGGTGCCCGCGATGCTGATTTAACATTGGAAAAAATTCATTTTAATATATTTGCATAGAACAAAATGAGCAACATTGATTTGACCCAGTATGGTATCAAGGGTACTCCCAAGATTTACCACAATCCCTCGTGGGACGAACTCTACATCGATGAAACCAAGCCTGAACTCACCGGCTATGAGAAAGGCCAGGATACCGAACTCGGTGCTGTTAACGTGATGACCGGTATCTACACCGGCCGCTCCCCCAAGGACAAATTCTTCGTGGAGGACTCTGTTTCCAAGGACACCATCTGGTGGACTTCTGATGACTATAAGAACGATAACAAGCCCATCACAACCCAGGCATGGGACGCTCTCAAGGAAATCGCTGACAAGGAGCTGAGCGACAAGCCCCTCTATGTTGTAGATGCCTTCTGCGGCTCAAACAAGGACACACGTCTTGCAGTGCGCTTCATCATGGAGGTGGCATGGCAGGCTCATTTCGTGACCAACATGTTCATCCGCCCCACCAAGGATGAGCTTGAGAACTTCACCCCCGACTTCGTTGTGCTCAACGCTTCCAAGGCAAAAGTTGAGAACTGGAAGGAACTCGGCATCAACTCCGAGACATGTGTTGCCTTCAACCTTACACAGCGTATGCAGGTTATCATCAACACATGGTACGGCGGTGAGATGAAGAAGGGGATGTTCTCCATCATGAACTACTACCTCCCCCTCAAGGGCATGGCTTCCATGCACTGCTCGGCCAACACCGACCTCAACGGCGAGAACACCGCAATCTTCTTCGGTCTCTCCGGAACCGGCAAAACCACCCTTTCCACCGACCCCAAACGCCTCCTTATCGGTGACGACGAGCACGGCTGGGACGACAACGGTGTGTTCAACTTCGAGGGCGGCTGCTATGCCAAGGTTATCAACCTCGACAAGGAGAGCGAACCCGATATCTATAACGCTATCCGTCGTAACGCCCTTCTGGAGAACGTTACCGTAAAGGAAGACGGCAAAATCGACTTCGCAGATAAGAGCGTTACAGAAAACACCCGCGTTTCATATCCTATCAACTTCATTGAGAAGATTGCCCCGGGTAGCCATGGTCCCGCAGCCAAGAACGTTATCTTCCTGTCGGCTGACGCATTCGGCGTTCTTCCCCCCGTTTCGATTCTGACCCCCGAGCAGACCAAGTATTACTTCCTCTCCGGCTTCACATCGAAACTTGCAGGTACCGAACGCGGTATCACCGAGCCTACTCCCACATTCTCCGCTTGCTTCGGTGCAGCTTTCCTTAGCCTCCACCCCACAAAGTATGCCGAGGAACTTGTAAAGAAGATGGAAAAGAGCGGTGCCAAGGCTTATCTCGTGAACACAGGTTGGAACGGAAGCGGCAAGCGCATCTCCATCCGCGACACCCGCGGTATTATCGATGCTATCCTTGATGGTGCAATCCTCACTGCTCCCACCAAGCAGATTCCTATCTTCGACTTCACCGTGCCCACCGAACTCCCCGGTGTTGACCCCAATATTCTCGACCCGCGCGACACCTATGCAGACTCTGCCGTTTGGACAGAAAAGGCAACCAAGCTCGCCGAGATGTTCATCAACAACTTCAAGAAGTTCGAGCACAATGAGGCAGGCAAGGCTCTTGTAACAGCAGGTCCCCGTCTCTAATCATATTGATGCAATCGTTCCGTCTCACAGGGACTGAACGGCACACATATATCGCGGCGATGCACCGACCCCTTTTGGTTGGTGCATCGCTTTTTTTCATAGGGGTGGGTAAATCGTTGAAACCGCAGTGAAGACGGCATGAATGCCGTCTTGTAACCTGGTTCACACAATATCTATGGTTGCGATACCCACCATGGATGCAAGACACCATGAAAGGTGTCTCTACGGCCTGTGTGGTGTCAATGGCTTTTGCGAATTGAATAAGCTGAATAAAATTTGGGAAAAGTTTTGTTGGAGCGGTTAAAAATCGTATTTTTGCGGTGTGAAAATCTTGCGGTAATCCATAATAGTGACCAAATGCCGCTTATTATAGTGTAGGGATTTCATTGTAGAGTTATATTTAACCGGGTGTAGAGCCTGTGCCCTGCTCCCTGATTTAATACCATAATTACTTACATTTATATTTAATCAATGATTCGGTAAAATTTGAGGTTGTTCAGCCTTGGCTAAGCCGCTAACTGAGC
>WSMN01000058.1:0-5377 GCA_013316535.1 Muribaculaceae bacterium
CCCTCTTAATCTGTAAACCAAACAAAGGACACGAAATGTCACATTATTTAGCTATAGACCTCGGTGCGACCTCCGGGCGCACCATTCTCGGGAGCCTGTCGGCTGACGGTAAGCTCTCTTTGGAAGAACTGACCCGTTTCCCCAACAGCATAGTGCGCCAGGGCGGAAGATGCTATTGGGATATATACCACCTTTATGAAGAGATGCTCCGTGGCTTGCGTGAGGTCGCTTCCCGGGGTGTGCAGCTCACCTCCATAGGAGTTGACACCTGGGGTGTGGACTTCGTTATGATAGGGAAGGACGGGCAGATTCTCGGCGCGCCGCGCAGCTACCGCGACACCCACACCGAAGGTGAGCCTGAACGTTACTTTGCCGAAGCCATCCCGGCGAAACGTATATATGAGCTTACAGGCATCCAGGTGATGCCGTTCAACTCTCTTTTCCAGTTCTCGGCCATGCGCCGTGCCGGTTCGTCGGTGCTGGATGCCGCCGACAAGATTCTGTTCCTCCCCGATGCGCTTTCCTATCTGCTCACCGGCGAGATGGTGACCGAATACACCATGGCCTCCACATCGCAGATGGTGAATGCCGCCACGCGTCGCCTCGAGCCGGAAATCCTTGCATCCGTAGGCTTGGCCCCCGGGATGTTCGGACGTGAGGTGATGCCTGGCGAGACCATCGGCCACCTTACTCCCGAGGTACAAGAGCTGACAGGCCTGGGGCCGGTTAAAGTAGTGGCCGTGGCCGGCCATGACACCGGTTCTGCCGTGGCTGCTGTTCCTGCAGTTGAAAAGGATTTCGCCTACCTTAGCTCCGGCACATGGAGCCTTATGGGAATCGAAATCGACAAACCCGTAATCAACGAGCATTCCGAGTCCGAGAACTTCACTCATGAAGGCGGAATCGAGGGGACAATCCGCTTCCTTAAAAACATATGCGGCATGTGGCTGTTGGAGCGTTGCCGCGAGGAATGGAAACGCGAGGGGCTGGAGACCGACTATTCACGGCTGGTGGAGATGTCGGCAACGGCAGAGCCGTTCCGCTCCGTCATATACCCCGACGACCGGGCATTCGCCAATCCGGCGAGCATGACCGCCGCAATCAAGGAATATTGCCTGCGTACGGGGCAGCCCGCCCCGGAGACCCAGGCGCAGTTCACCCGGTGTATCTACGAGAGCCTTGCCCTGCGTTACCGCCAGGTGTTCGGGCTGCTGCGCGAATTTGCCGATTTCCAGCTGAACCGCCTGCATGTGATAGGAGGTGGCTCACGCAATGCACTGCTCAATCAGATGACAGCCGATTCCCTCGGTGTGGAAGTAGTGGCCGGCCCCATGGAATGCACAGCTGCCGGAAACATCATGGTTCAGGCAAAGGCCGCCGGGGAAGTGGCGTCGCTCGCCGATATGCGCGCCATCATCTACCGTTCCAACGAAATGAAGGTGTTCCATCCGACCGATACATCTGCTTGGGATGCCGCCTACGAAAAATACCTCTCCGTAACTAACAACTAAACACTAACAACTCAAAACTAAAACAATACAAACCATGAACACTAAGCAAATCGAACAAGCCTACGAAATCGCCAAGCAGCGTTATGCCGAACTGGGAATCGACACAGACAAGGCTCTCGAGACCTTACAGAACGTGCAAATCTCCCTCCACTGCTGGCAAACCGATGATGTTGCCGGTTTTGAGTCGACCGGCGACCTCACCGGTGGCATCCAGGTGAACGGAAACTATCCCGGCAAGGCTCGCAATATCGACGAGGTTCGTGCCGACCTCCTGAAGGTCACCTCGCTTCTCGGCGGTAGCCACCGCATCAACCTCCATGAAATCTATGGTGAGTTCGGCGGAGAGAAAGTTGATCGTAACCAGGTTGAAGCAAAGCACTTCCAGGGATGGATTGACTGGGCAAAGGCCAATGGGCTCAAACTCGACTTCAACTCCACATCGTTCTCGCATCCACTTTCGGGCAGCCTCACGCTAAGCAACCCCGACAAGGCCATCCGCGAATTCTGGATTGACCACACGCAGCGTTGCCGTGCAATCGCCGACGAGATGGGTCGCCAACTCGATGACCAGTGTATCTTCAACCTTTGGGTGCACGACGGGCAGAAGGAGATGACCGTAAACCGTATGCTCTACCGTTCCATCATGAAGGACAGCCTTGACACTATCTACAAGGTTGAGCATTCCCACATGAAGGACTGTCTGGAATCCAAGGTGTTCGGCATCGGCCTCGAAGCATTCACTGTAGGTTCCAACGACTTCTATACCGCCTATTGCGCACAGAACAACAAAATCGTGACCCTCGACACCGGCCACTTCCATCCCACCGAAGTGGTAGGCGACAAGGTTTCCTCTATCCTCCTGTTCTGCCCTGAAATCATGCTCCACGTTTCTCGCCCCATGCGCTGGGACAGCGACCACGTGACCCTCATGGACGAATCGACTCTCGAGCTGTGCATGGAAATCACCCGTTGCGGCGCTCTTGACCGTGTTCACATCGGCCTGGACTATTTCGACGGCTCCATCAACCGTATCGGCGCATACGTGGTGGGTGCACGTGCAACCCAGAAGTCGGTTCTCCGTGGTCTCCTCGAGCCGGTTGCCAAGCTTTCCGAGTACGAGCTGACCAACCGCAACTTCCAGAAGCTCGCTCTGATGGAAGAAGCCAAGGCAATGCCGTTCGGCGACGTTTGGAACATGTTCTGCCTCCGCAACAACGTGCCCGCCGGTGCCGATTTCATCGCCGACATCGAGAAATATGAGGCCGAAGTGACCTCCAAGCGTTGACCGAGTTCATCCGATAACAGGTTCACACTATGATTATCATAGGATTACTGATAATAGCCATAGGAGCTTTCTGCCAAAGTAGCTCCTATGTGCCTATCAATAAAATAAAGTCGTGGTCGTGGGAGAGCTACTGGATTGTGCAGGGGCTTTTCGCATGGCTCGTATTGCCGTTTCTCGGAGCGTTGCTTGCCGTTCCGGCAGGTCATTCGCTTTGCGAACTTTTCACTCCCGACCAGTCGTTCAACATCTGGATGACCATCCTGTTCGGTGCGCTGTGGGGTGTCGGCGGTCTCACATTCGGCCTCTCCATGCGTTATCTCGGAGTGGCTCTCGGCCAGTCGATTGCTCTCGGCACATGCGCCGGTCTCGGCACCATCATGGGCCCGGTGCTGCTCAATGTGTTCTTCCCCGAGAACGACCCTCTGTCGCAACTGACCTTCTCTGTTATCCTTGGTGTTGTCGTTACCTTAGTTGGTATCGCCATCATCGGCATCGCCGGTTCAATGAAGGCTGCGTCGCTTAGCGAGGAGGAGAAGAAAGCCGCCGTGAAGGATTTCAATTTCCCCAAAGGGATTACAATCGCGCTTCTTGCAGGCTTCATGAGCGGATGCTTCAATGTCGGCCTGGAATTCGGCAGCGGCATCAACTTCGGTGACCTCACCCCCGACATCTACAAGACCCTTCCGGCAACATTCCTTGTCACCCTCGGAGGTTTCGTAACCAATGCCGTCTACTGTTTTTATCAGAACAGCCGCAACCGAACCTGGGGCGACTATACCAAAGGTAGTGTGTGGGCCAACAACCTGTTCTTCTGTATTCTCGCCGGTGCGTTGTGGTACAGCCAGTTCTTCGGCCTCGCCCTCGGCAAGGGTTTCCTTACAGATTCTCCCACGCTGATGACACTCTCGTTCTGCATCCTCATGGCTCTCAACGTTGTGTTCTCCAATGTGTGGGGTATAATCCTCAAAGAGTGGAAAGGCTGCTCCGGCAAGACCATCGCCACACTGGTAGCGGGAATCGTGGTGCTCATCGTGTCGTGCTTCCTGCCGCAGTTAATTTAAGAGATTGTCTAAAACACAAAAACTATGTCAGTACTTGATAACCGCCCGGCTCTGAAAGCCGAGGTATATAAAGTTGCCGAAGTTGCCGGCTACCTTTGGGAAAAAGGGTGGGCCGAGCGCAACGGCGGCAACATAACCGTCAACATCACGGAGCATGTCGATGATGCAATGCGTGCGATGCCCGCAATCACCGCTCCCGTGGCCATAGGGGCTACGCTCCCCAATCTCAAAGGGAAGTGGTTCTATTGCAAAGGCACAAACCGCCGTATGCGCGACCTCGCCCGCTGGCCGATGGAAAACGGTTCCATCATCCGCATCACCGACGACTGCGCCCACTATGAAATCGTGGCCGACGCTCCCGTGAAACCCACATCAGAGCTGCCGTCGCATCTTAGCGTGCACAATTATCTGATTGGGAAAGGTTCGAACTATAAGGCTTCAGTCCACACCCATCCCATCCAGCTCGTGTCTATGAGCCACAATCCTGAATTCCTTGAAAAGGATGTGCTCACCGACATCCTGTGGAGCATGATTCCCGAGACCAAGGCATTCTGCCCGCGCGGCCTCGGCATTGTGCCCTACATGCTCCCTTCGTCGGTGGAACTTGCCGACGAGACCATCAAGGCCATTGACGACAATTATGATGTCGTGATGTGGGAGAAGCATGGCGTGTTCTCCGTGGGCGACGACGTGATGGAGGCTTTCGACATGATTGACGTGCTCAACAAGAGCGCAATCATCTACCGTGACGCATGTGCCATGGGCTTCAAGCCCACAGGCATGACCCAGGAGCAGATGAAGGAACTCTCCACGGTGTTCAATCTGCCCAAGTAACTAAACCGATGAATTCTGCGGTGCCGATTGCATGGACGCGCTTATGAGCGTCCGCATCGGCATCGCATTCAACACTAAAATTCAAGACACCGAAGCCACAATGGCTTCATATATATTCATAATATCGCAATGGTAAGGAAACTCGCCCTAATATGCACACTTCTGACCGGATTTGCAGCCTCGGTGACGGCCGAGGAGGTTGACTTGCAGCAACAACGCCGTGAGGACCAGACTGTCAATGCGGTGCCGGGACATAAAGTCGACCACAAAGGGATTATCATCAATCCCACCCCGCAGCAGCTTATTCTCGATAAGCGCGGGCGGTTCCTCGACCTGAACAAAAAGTCGTTGAAAGTAACAAAGAAGCATGGTGAGAAAGTTGCAGCCAAGGCAGGAGTGAAACCGGTGGAGGGTGCCTACAGGCTTGTCATCGACAACAATGGTGTGACCATCACCGGCTATGATGCCGTGGGTGAGTTCTACGGGTTAAAGACCTGTGAGGCCATCATGAAAAGCCCGGTGGCCGCCGGCGGAAAATTGCCTTACCTTGAAATCAACGACTGGCCTGAACTGCCCGTACGTGGCGTGGTAGAGGGCTACTACGGCAAGCCATGGAGCCATGAAGCCAGACTTGCCCTGATTGACTTTTTCGGACGGAACAAACTTAACACCTACATATACGGGCC
>WSMN01000058.1:5474-11668 GCA_013316535.1 Muribaculaceae bacterium
GGCTTGCCCTGATTGACTTTTTCGGACGGAACAAACTTAACACCTACATATACGGGCCGAAGAACGACCCTTATCACACCTCTCCCAATTGGCGCAAACCCTACCCGGAGGCCGATGCCGCCCACCTTGCCCAGCTTATCAAGGCATCGGATGATGCGTGTGTGAAATTTACATGGGCTGTGCATCCGGGAGCCGACATAAAGTGGACTGACGGGGATTTCAATGATATAATGGCCAAGTTCAACCAACTCTATGATTTGGGCTGCCGTTCGTTTGCCATATTTTTCGATGACATAAAAGGGGAGGGAACCAACCCGCAGAAGCAGGTGGCTTTCCTCAACCGCCTTACAAAAGAATTTGTGGAGGCAAAAGGCGATGTGACACCGCTGGCCATGTGTCCCACCGATTTCACCCGCGCCTGGGCCGACGGCAGTGACAACGGCCCCCTTTCGGTCTACGGGCGCACGCTCGACCCTTCGGTGATGGTGATGTGGACAGGCGATGCCGTGTGCGGCGATATCGGCAAGGAGACCCTCCAATGGGTCGGAAGCCGCACCAAACGTCCCGCGCTGGTGTGGTGGAACTATCCCGTGACCGACTATGCCCGTCACATACTCATGCAGGGGCCTGTGTATGGCCTCGACACCGGCAACACATCGTCCGACCTTTGCGGCCTCCTCTCCAACCCGATGGAAAACGCCATCGCCTCCGAAGTGGCTTTCTACGGCGTTGCCGACTATACCTGGAACCCTGCCGCCTACAATGCAATCGACAGCTGGGAGCGTTCGCTTGCCGAGCTGATGCCCGAATGCACCGAGGCCTATCGTGATTTCGCCATAAACAGTTGCGACACGGAGTTCGGCTACCGCCGTGCCGAGTCGTGGGAATCACCCACATTTCCCTTTTCCGACTATACCCCCGCCAAGGCAAAGGTTTTGCGCGGGCAGCTGGCCCGGATGAAAGCAGCCCCGGGCATAATCCGTGAAAAGTGCGGAAACCGGATGCTTCTTGAAGAGATTGCACCGTGGCTTGACCAGCTGACGGCTCTCGCCGACAGAACAGACCGCGCTATCGAACTGATGGATACCTATGCCTCGGGCGACGGTTCCGCCTTTTGGAACGGTTATGTGGACAACCGCATGGATTCGTTGCAACTGGCGGCATACGAGGCTCATAAAATCGGCACCTTTAAGTGGCAGCCCATGTATGAGGACCTTATGGACAAGATGGTCGACGGTTTCTACCGCAGTCTCACCGGGGAGAAATCATCCATCCCGGAAGTCATAGGCACTTTCGGCAACCTGCAGACACCGAGCCGCAAAAAAATGTTCGACAACGACACCACAACAGTCTATTTTGCCGACCGTGTGCAGCAGGACGGCGATTATATAGGTGTGGAGTTCGGCGCGCCGACAGAACTGCACAGCATCGAAATCCTGCAAGGGCGCGACAGCCGCGACGTAGTGGTTTTCGATGAGGCGGCTGTGGATTACTCGCTCGACGGCAAGAACTGGACTGCACTTATGGATTCGCTCTCGTGGGTGCGCGACATTCGCTGGAACCTCCCAAAAGGCGCGCAGGCTCCAATGGCAAAGTTCGTGCGTCTGCGCAAGCTCCATTCCGACAATCAGCAGGGTGTGGGCATACGGGAATTCGCGGTGAACGCCACCGGCATTACCCCGGCTTTCGACCGCAACCCCTCCACGGCTGAATCGTTTGCCGGGAAAATGTCGTTCACTCCGGCAGAAGATGTTGCAACACTGTGTATGCTTTTCGGTAAATTCGCTCCGGGGCAAACTGTGACGGTGAGCCAGTTCGACAGCGGTGGCTCGCTCCTCGTTACAAATGTGGTCAACACACCTTATTCCGAAATTGCCGTGGCACCCGGAGCTTCCTCGGTTGCGATCGAAGGGGATGCCGAGATATTCGAGATAATACCCAAAACGACCCTACGGGTGAAATAAAACCATCGGTGATGCAGTTACATGTTTGAAATATCAATATAAAGACAATGAATATCAGAACTATATTGCTTGCCATAGCCTTGTCGCCAATGTTGGTGGCACAAGCGGTGGACCTCCCCGGGCTCCCGTCCCGGGAGGGTGCGGATGTGAAGGGTTATGTACACGACGGCACCAAAGGCATTGCCGGGGTGCTTGTTTCCGACGGCTACAGTTTTGCCCGTACTGACGACAACGGGGCTTATTATCTGACATCCGACAAATCAGCCCTCGAAGTGTTTGTTATCCTCCCTTCGGGCTATGGGTATGCCGAGGTTAACGGCGGTGTGGCACAATTCTTCCGCCATATCGACAGGACATCGGCGGAATTCCGTGCCGATTTTGCCCTAACGGCGATAGGTGACGACACCTCTTTCTCGTTTCTCACCCATGCCGACACGCAGCCTGAACAGTATTTCAATTCGCAAGTCTATGCTGATATGGCCAAGGCTTACAAAGACATGCAGGCGCAGTCCGATGTCCTCACTGCTGCCGAGGGGTTCGCACCTTTCAATCTGCACCTCGGTGACATTATTTACAACGGAGCCAACCAGCCTTATGACTATGACTCATATTTCGGCACGTTGGAGCAAGCAAAATATAATGTGGCCACACTGACTACCCCCGGTAACCACGACCGGTGGTACAGAACGGACTATACCGTTGCCATGGAGCGGTATCGCAAAGCGTGGGGCCCTGTCTACTATTCCTTCAATCGCGGCAAGGTGCATTTTATCTCCGTTGACAACGTGCTTGTGAAAAAGGATGATGACTACACCCGTGGAATCAGCGAGGCTGCCGTGGAGTGGATGAAGAAAGATTTGTCGTATGTTGAGAAAGGCTCGCGTGTGGTGTTCTTCACCCATCAGCCAATGACCCGTAACACTGCCGCCCTGAAAGCCTATTCGGGGGTGCTGGATATGCTGAAAGAATATGACGTACTCATACTAACCGGCCACCTCCACCGCATCTTCAATAATTTCCCCGAATACGCTCCCACCATCAAGGAACGTAACCATGTGGCTCTCGGGGGATACGAATGGCGCGGCCCCTGTTCGCAAGACGGTGTACCCAACGGTTACTACATTTATCATGTAGACGGCACGGACATCTCATGGAAATACAAATGGACCGGCAAGGATGCCGACAAGAATATGTTCCGGCTCTATGAACCCGGGCAGTTCGGCACTCCTGTATATGCCCCTTCCGAAGATAAGACCATTATCGTTAACGTGTGGGACTGGGACGAGGACTGGAAAGTGACCTGGAGCCTCGACGGAGTGGATATGGGTGCTGCTGAACGGCAGGATGAAGCCGAGGACCCGTGGGCGATTTACAGTTTTGCCAATGACCCGGCTCATCCCACATGGGTAGCCAAGCCCACCTACCACATTTTCCATTGTAACGTGCCTGCCAGTGGCAGTGTTGTAAAGGTGACGGTTGCCGACCCATTCGGGCGTGAGCTATCCAAGACTATAACGCTTGAATCCGACCCTTCGGGCGGAATCGAGGCGATTGCCCCCGAAAGCTGCGGGGTACTTGCTGTTGAAATCTACAACATGCAGGGCATCAAGGTGCTCACCGTCGACGGCTATCCCGAGGCCGACACCCTTCCGTTGGAACACGGCTGCTACATAATGCGTTTGCACCACACCGACGGCTCCCTCTCCACCGAGAAAATCACCCGGTGATACCTGGGTCATCGACTGACTAATGTGCCATCACCGTGTCCGTTAAACCCGTAAATAAAATTGAGAGATTGTCTAAAATTTTTTCCAAAAGATTTTTAGAGCTGTTTTTGAGGGAATTTGGAGGTTTGAAGAGGGAGCGATGCGGGCATCGTGCCCGATGAAAAGCTAAAAATTCACCAAAAATAGCCTAAAAATCAGCAGACAATCCTTATGAAAAATTTTTAGACAATATCATAAGCCTTATGAACCTTAAATCCATATCACTTGCCGTTGCGTTGCTGTCATGCGCGACCGTTCACGGCCTTGAACTGCCCCCGTTGTCCCCTGTGGAGGGGACGGATGTCATGGGCTATGTACACGACGGTACAAAGGGTGTGCCGGGTGTGCTGGTCTCCGATGGCTACGGTTTCGCCCGCACCGACGAGAACGGGGCTTACCACCTGGCCTCCGACCCTGCAGCACTGACGGTCTTCGCCATCATTCCTTCGGGCTACGAATGCAGGGATGTGAAAGATGGTGTTGCAACCTTTTTCGCGCCGATAAATAGGGGCGAAGATGTGTTCCGTGCCGATTTCGCTCTGAATCCGATAGGTGACGATGATTCGTTTTCATTCCTTGTACATGCAGATACCCAGCCTGACACATATTTCAATCCACAGACCTACAACGATATGAGCCGGGCATATAAGGAAATGGCGCAGCAATCGGCGGCAATTGCAGCCAGCGAAGGGTTCATGCCGTTCAATCTCCATCTGGGTGACATCGTATATAACAACGATTCTGGCAGGGGCTACAAAGAGTATTTCAATAGTCTTGTGAGCGCAGGATATAATGTGCCTACATTTGCCACTCCCGGCAACCATGACCGGCTCTATATCATTGATTATGAAAAGGCTCTTGATCTTTACCGGGAAGCATGGGGGCCTGAACGCTATTCATTCAACCGAGGCAAGGTGCATTTCATCTCACTTGACAACGTTGACATAAAAAAGGAGGATGCATTTTCACGCGGCATCCGTCCCGAAGCATTGGAATGGCTGAAAAAAGACCTGTCGTATGTTGAGAAAGGCTCGCGGGTGGTGTTTTTCACCCACAGGCCTATGACACAGAACGAAGCGGCGATTAAAGCCTATTCCGGGGCGCTTGATGTGCTTAAGGATTACGATGTGCTAATCCTTAGCGGGCATACCCACATGTCGTTCACCAACTTCGAGCAGTACGCACCTACGATTGAGGAGCGTAACCAGATTTGTCTCGGAGGATTCACCTGGCGAGGGCCGTGTACACGCGACGGGGTGCCGCAGGGATACTACATATATCATGTTGACGGCACCGAAATCTCATGGAAATTCAAATGGACGGGGAAGGACGCCGATAAAAATCTGTTCCGTGTTTATGAGCCGGGGCAGTTCGGCACTCCTGTTTTCGCGCCGGAGGAAGATAAGACGGTGATAGCCAATGTGTGGGATTGGGATGAGCATTGGAGTGTGACATGGAGCCTGGATGGGGTTGAACAAGGTGAAGTGCCTCGCTATGAAGAGTATCGCGACCCGTGGGCTGTGTATAATTATGACGGTTATCCCGAATACCCGGATTGGTCACCGCTTCCGACCTATCACATTTTCCATTGTGATGTGCCGGCCTCGGGCAGCGTTGTCAAAATCAACGTCACCGACCGCTTCGGGCGGGAGGCTTCCAAAACCCTCACCCTTCCCTCCGACCCCTCGGGTAGCATCGAGGCGATTGCTCCTGAAACCTGTGGGGTACTCACCGCCGAAATCTATAACATGCAGGGCACCATGGTGCTCACCATCGACGGTTACCCCGAGGCTGATACCCTCCCGTTGGAGCGAGGCTGTTATATAATGCGTCTGCGCCACACCGATGGAACCGTGACAACGGAAAAGACGGTCATCTGATAGTTTGATATAGATTACATCATTATGATAAGAATAATTGTATCCGCGTTTGCATTGGCCATTACATTGGCAGGCTTTGCAACCCAGATAACGGTAGGCTCTTATAATATAAGAGTAAAGACCCCCGATGACAAGGGGCCGAACCATTGGGACAACCGTAAGGAATACGTCGCCCGTACCGTGGTCGACAACGGTTTTGATGTTGTAGGGTTCAATGAGGTCAAATCCGGGACACAGCAGACAGAGCTGAAAGAACTCCTGCCGCAGTATGCCTTCCATGGATGGGACGGCCACGAGGGATGGGAGGACAGCGGTGAGACCGCTGTTGACCTTGTGGCGTGGCGTCCCGAAAAATTCGACATGCTCGACAAAGGATGGTTTTTCCTTTCCCGTGACCAGGAGGTGTGGGAACCGAGCTGGGACAACAGCTCAATGGCCAACGTGCGCCACACGTCGTGGGTGAAACTGAAGGTGAAAGAAACAGGCGAGGTGTTCTATTTCTTCTGCACACATCTCGACCACCAGGGGAACATTGCCCGTATGCTCCAGTCGCATATAAACTATGAGAAGATGTGGGAAATAGC
>WSMN01000059.1 GCA_013316535.1 Muribaculaceae bacterium
GACAGGGGAGAGGCCATATGGGTTGTCATTCCCCGAGGTTTTTTCGATTAGCGGGTCGGGTTCGGAATTACAGAAAAATGTGATGAGGGGGTTATGACGGCTAATCCGGGCAGTCATGACCCCCTCACCGTTATTGTGGAGTGGGATTATTCGAGAGTTACCAGTTTGTATTTCTGGGAACCGAGACCGAGGGCTTCGGCTGCATCGATGGTGTGGGTGCCGTGGCGGGCATTGATGCGTTCGATAAGGTGGGATTTTCCTTCGTCGGGAGAATTGACAACCATATCTACGCTGGCTCGGTCGAGGGCGACCGGGTCGGTGGAAGCAAGTATGCCGAGGTCGGCCATCTGTGGAGCCTCTGGATTGCCGTTGCAGTCGCAGTCTACCGACAGATTGTTGGCTACGTTGATGTATAGCATATTATCCTTGCCGAAATGGTCGATCACGCCTTTGCAGGCATCGGCCATGGCTTCAAGAAAATCGTCCTGCTCGGCAATGTTCTCCCAAAGTATAGAGGGGTCGGAGACCTTGCCTGCTGAATGGATATAGGCTTTTCCGTCGGCCGATGCAACACCTATGGAGAGATTCTTGAGGGCACCGCCGAAACCTCCCATCTGGTGTCCTTTGAAATGGGAGAGAACCACCATGAAATCATAATCCATAAGATGTTTGCCTACGATGTCGCGGTCAATCTGCTTGCCGTTAGTGATTACAAGTGTGGTGTCGCCGTCGGCATCCATTATATCTACGGGTGCTATGGCAGTGTAGCCGTGTTCCTCTGCGGCACGGAGATGGTCGGCGGTATTGGAGCGGTTGCCGTTATAGGCGGTGTTGCATTCAACGATGGTTCCATCCACAAGGTTGATGAATGGCTTGATGAGCGCAGGATCGAGCTGATGCGATTTCATGGACTCCCCGGTGGAGATTTTCACTGCCACTTTCTTGCCTGAAGCCTCACGTCCGAGTGACTTGTAGACTTTTATAAGGTTGTCGGGATTGATGTCCTTGATGTAGTAGACGGTAGGGAGCGAGTCGGAAGTCTGTCCGGTGTCTGCTGTTCCGGCATTCTTTGCTGATTTCCCTGTGCATGACATTACGGATAATGTCATCGCCAGGATTGAGGCTAAGTAAGTTAATCGTTTCATTGTTCTTTAGTGTTGGTCGTTAAGTCACTTATATGATTAGTTGAGATGTAGTCGGAATCCGCCGAATGCCGTGAACCCCGGCATGGTGTAGCCCCGGTTGATTTCATAACGTGTGCCGGTTATGTTGTCGAGAATCAGGAATACGTTGAGATTGCTGATAATCTCATAGGATAGTTTCATGTTGAACAGGGCATAGTCCTGGCGGCATATGTCGTCATCAACGAATAATCCGCCGATGGCTTTGAGGTCGGCATTGACTGTCAGCTTTTTCAGCGGCTTCCACTCGGCACCGATGAAATATTGATTGCGCGGCGCACCGGTGAGGTTGTCAAGTGAGGTGTGGAGAAAACTGTAGGATGACGCAAGCGACAGATTATCGACGGGATGGCTTGACAGTGACAGCTCTATACCTTTGTTGTAGAATCTGCCGGTGTTTTCGTTTTTCATCCGTATGACCTGAATCATGTCGGAGCCTTTGCTGTAGTAGCCGGTGAGGTCGGCTGAAAGGTAGCGCGAGAACCGGCGGGACACAGAGATTTCGTAGTTCATCATTTTTTCCGGCCGTAGGTCGGGATTCTGCATCTTATAGAGATACAGTTCTTTGAACGACGGGTTGCGATAGCCCATGGCCACGGAGCCTTTCAGCGTCCACCCTTTGCCCGGATTGGCTACGATGCCCCCTTGTGGAATCCATTGTGTGCCGAATTTATCGCTGTTGGCCATACGCACTCCGCCGTTGACAATGAGCCGGTCGCTGAAGAATCCTTGCGCAAGGGTAAGATAGGGGGAATATTCGGTTATGGTTTTGCGGCTTATGGTGGTCATTGAGCCATCGGTATGGTCGCGTCCACCCGACATTGGTATTTCTCCCGAATAGGAGTTGAAATCGAACCCGAGGGTCATCGCTGCATTTTGCCAGGGGGTGAGGTTCTGGTAGAGAAGGACTCCGAAACGGTCGTCAAGGCTATGGAAATGCCTGGGGTCATCGACAAAATGGTTGCCGTAACTATAATATACACTTGCGTTACCGTTGGTTGATGCATAGGTGTTGGTCATGGTTACGGAGGCTTCCCCACGGGTTACATGCTGGTGGTAGATGTCGGCCGATTCCGGGTTTTCAAGCCGGGGATAGATGGGGTCGTTGCCGGTGTACTGCATTATCGTGTAGTCCACACGCCCTTTCCAATGCTTACTGAAGTCGTAACCCACCTTGCCGTAGGCTTCCCATTGGCTGAAGTCGAAGTTCTTTTCCGTGCCGTCGGTACGGTTGTAGGATGCAGACAGGAGTGCCGACAATTTCCCTTGTCGGGTGGTGCCTGTGAGTGATGATTCCCAGGTGTTGTGGGAACCGTATTGAGATGAGAGGGTCAATGCCGTGCCTTCTCTTCGGGCATCGCGGGTTATCACATTTATGACACCGCCCATTGCATTTGAGCCGTAGAGCACCGACCCCGGCCCGCGCAACACCTGCACTTCCGACACATATTCCTTGCTGTAAAAATCGGCTACATGGTGGGAATATATTCCTGCGAACTGCGGTTGTCCGTCAACCATCATGAGCACTCCGCCACTGTTACCAACTCCTCGGATTTTTATGCCGCCGGAACCTCCGTTATTGCTAACTCCGAAGCCGAGGATGCCACGCTCTGTAACGAACAGGCTCGGCACGGCCCCGGATAGCGCCGAAAGAAGTTGTGGAGAGCTGGCCGACTGTAATTCTTTGTCGTTTATTACGGAAACGGTGTAGGGAATCAGGTTGCGGCCTACAGGATGGTTGCTTCCTGTTACAACCACTTCGCTAAGGCTTACTTGAAGCGAATCGGCTGCATGAGTGTTGCCGGCGGTTGCATATAGCGTTGCCAAGGTACATGCTGATATCGTCAATAGGCGGAGGTTAAGTGGGTTCATAGGCAAATGATTGGTGTCACAAAATTAGTGGTTGTCATGCAAATATGAAATACCCTTTTCAATTGTGGACTAACCATTTTCGCATAAAACCCGATGACGATGTGCCAAAATCCATGATTCTGACACATCGCCATCGGGTTTGTCCGTATTGAGAGGTGTGTATGTTTATTCCTCGGCGAGGTCTACAGCATAATAAACCTTACGGCCTGTGGGGTATATGCCGGTTATGAACATAACCTTGTCGCTGTCGGATGATTCCATGATAACCTTATAGACTTTTTCGACATCCTGTTGCGAACGCACACGTGCGTTGTTTATGTCAACGATGATGAAGCCTTCACGTATGCCGGCTTTCTTGAATTTGCCGCCATCTTTCAGTGCCTTGACCTGTACTCCGGCTCCGAGGCGGAACTGGCGCAATTCTTCGGGCGAAAGTTCTTTGAATGCACATCCGAGTGCCGTGAAATCGTTGGCGGCGGTCACCTTGGTGCCACCCTGGCTGTTGCGCAGCGTTGCTTTCGCGGAATGGGTCTTGTTATCGCGGATATATCCGATTGTCACGGTGTCGCCGGGTCGGAATTTGCTTATTTCACCTTGCAGCTGGGCTGTGTTGTGTGTAGGTGCGCCGTCGATGCTCACTATAACGTCTCCTTCACGGAGCCCTGCGTCGAGTGCCGCACTGCGGTTCATCACTTCTGCCACAAGAATACCGTCGTTAGTGGCGGTTATGCCTTTCTCTTTTGCGAGCTGCGGTGTCAGCTCCTGGAAAGTGACGCCGAGGATTGCACGTTGCACCGAGCCGAACTGCTTGATGTCGGTGACGATTTTGGTTACAATCGAAGTGGGGATGGCAAATGAATATCCCACATAGTTGCCTGTTTCGGAATATATGGCTGTGTTGATGCCGACCAGCTCGCCGTTGATATTGACCAACGCGCCCCCGGAGTTTCCGGGATTGACGGCGGCATCGGTCTGGATGTAGCTTTCGATGCCCATGGCGCGTCCGCGTGCAGCCTGTGCCACACTGCGAGCCTTGGCGCTGACAATGCCTGTGGTAACGGTGGATGTGAATCCGAAGGGGTTGCCCACGGCGAGCACCCATTCACCGACACGGAGAGCATCGCTGTCGCCGATGGGGATGACAGGGAGGTTCTGCGCTTCTATTTTGAGGAGTGCCACATCGGTTGCCGCATCGGTGCCGACAACGGTGGCGTTATAAATGCTGTTGTCGTTGAGGGTCACTTCAAGGCGCTCCGCACCGTCGATTACATGGTTGTTGGTGACGATATATCCGTCGGAGCTAAGAATAACCCCGGAACCGAGACCTCGCTGTTGCTCCGCGCCATCGCCCTGTTGCCTGCGGGGCTGTGGTGACTGGCCGCCGCGCGGTGAGCCGAAAAAGAATTCAAACGGGTCGACGTAGTAGCCTCTGCTGCCACCGTTACCGCGAGGGGTGGCGTAGCTTTTGATGCTCACGACACCGTTGATGGTGCTCTCGGCGGCATGGGTGAAATCGGTTGGAGGGGTTACGCTTTTTGCGACTGTGAATAGCGATCCCCGTCGGGAAAGTGACGTGTCGGCAGCCACATTGTCCGGGGAATCTGTGTTCGCGTGGATAGTGTTAATTGCTAAGGCTGTTACGGCGGAGCTCATGACAGCAACGCCGCAAGCCAAAAGGGTGATTTTGCCGTAGATATTCATAGTTCTATTGGAGTTAAATGCGATGCTTGTTGTTTAAAAGTGTGCCTTGGTTGGATATAGGCACTTGCTTGTAGGTTGTGATGGATTATTTTGATGCGAAAATAATGCAAAAGTTTAACATGCAGATAATCATAGTGTAGCTCTTAATCATATTTAATTATGAGGACAGCTAATTAAGTGAATTTGACTTAATTTTGTGAAAAACATTAAATGGTTTTTCGTAATTTTGCGCCTTGGAAAAATATGTGAGAAGCCGGATGGCTTGTCGCATGAAATGATGCGGCCACAAAACCTTGCCAATATAATAAATAGATGTATTACGTTAAGAAGCGGATGGAGATAGCCGGGTGCCACCGGTTGGAATTGCCTTATGATAGCAAGTGCTCACGTCGGCACGGGCACAACTGGGTGGTTACGGTGTTTTGCCGTGCCGCTGAACTGAACAATGCCGGTATGGTGTGTGATTTCACCCATATAAAGGAACTGATTCATGACCGTCTTGACCATGGCGATTTCAATGAACTGTTGCCGTTTAACCCCACTGCCGAGAACATTGCGCGTTGGATTGTTGAGCAGATTCCCGAATGCTACAAAGCCTCTGTGCAGGAATCGGAAGGGAATGTGGCCATGTATGTGGATGATGCGGCTGCTGAAGGAAGTTGTAATGGGTTTTAGACAATCTCTTAGAGTATGAGGGTCAACGAAATATTCTATTCCCTGCAGGGGGAGGGACGATGGACCGGCCGTGCCGCTGTGTTTCTGCGGTTGTCGGGCTGCAATTTGAAATGTTCTTTTTGCGATACCTCCCATGAGGGGTACACGGAGATGAGTGTGGCGGAAATTGTGGCTGCGATAGGGGTGCATCCTGCGCGGCATGTCGTTATCACCGGTGGGGAGCCTTCTTTGCAGTTGGATGCAGAACTGCCTGGAGAGCTGCGGTCGCGCGGCTATTATGTGCAGATTGAAACCAACGGGTCGGTCGCATTGTCGGCGGATGTGCTCGACATGATTGACTGGGTGACCTGTTCACCGAAGGATGCGCCGGTCAGGATTGGTCGGATAGATGAGCTTAAGGTGGTCTACAGAGGGGAAGGGCAATCAATGGATGCATATGAGACCATGGTGCAGGATTACGGCGCGTTGCCTTATCTGCAGCCGTGCGATGTCGGGGTGGCTTCGGCTAATGCCCGCATAACCGCATCGGCTATAGATTATATCAAAAGCCATCCGCACTGGACGCTGTCCTTGCAGACACATAAGATGCTGGACATACTCTAAGGTTTGTCAATGTCTCTATTGGGATTGTGGAGGCGGTTGAAGAGCATACCCACCAGGAGCGCACCACCCACAATGTTGCCTGCGGTGACCGGGAGCAGGTTGTGGAAGAGTGCTGCCATATCAACGTCGGCACCTTCGAGCATACCTGCGGGGATGAAGAACATATTGGCAATGCTGTGTTCGTAACCTAGAACAACGAATGCTCCCACGGGAATCCAGCAGGCGAGGAATTTGGCCGGAAGGGTGTCTACCATGAGGCATAGCCATACCGCCAGGCACACGCACCAGTTGGCGGCAATACCTTTAATGAAGGCGGTAGAGGCGGGAAGGGCTGCCTTGGATTGTGCAATGTTGATTATGGCGGTATGATATGGTTCGGCTGCGGTCAGGCCGCTTACGTAAACGAACAGATAGGTGAACGCCAAAGCTCCTACGAAGTTAAAGCCCCACACGGTTATCCAGTGGCGTGCGACGGACAGCGGAGTGAAATGGCGTCCGGCGCATCCGGGGATGAGGACGGCATTGTTGCCGGTGAATAGTTCCCCTCCGAAAAGCACAATAAGGAACAGCCCCACGGGAAACATCAGGCCGCTAAGAAGTTTCTGTAGACCTGGATTCACTGATGCGATTCCGGGGATGCCGAACCCTGCTGTAACCGACAATATGCCGCCGAGCGCGATGAATGCACCTGCCATGACCGACAACACCGCAAGGCGAATGAACGGGATGGCGGTTTTGTCGCATCCGATACCTATTACTTTTGAAATTAATTGTGGATGTGGAAGAATGGACATTGTGGGTGTGGTATGGTATTACCAATAGGGTTATAAAATAGAGCGGCGATGTGTCAAATCGTTGATTTGTTCACATCGCCGTTGTATCAGTTCAATTGAGGCTCAACTGTTTGGCGCGAAGTTTTTTTTTGAGTGTAGATTTGCACTTCCTGCTCGCCGGTGAGTGCCCCCAAGGCATTGAGCGCAAGGGCTTGCAACTCGTCTTCTCCGGGATAGATGTGCACCGGCGCTATAAAGTCGATTTGCTCTTTCAGGCGTGAAATCACATAATCGGAATAGGCGATGCCGCCGGTAATCAGGATGGCATCCACTTTGCCACGGAATATCGGTGTAAGTGCGGCGATGTGTTTGGCAATCTGGTAAATCATTGCATCGAGCACAAGGCGTGCATAATCGTCGCCTGCCTCTATACGTTGCACAATTTCGGGGATGTGTGTTGAACCGAGATGTGCGGCCAATCCAGCTTTCCCGCTTATGCGTTTCTTTAATTCATCTTTTGTATAGCGGCCTGAAAAGCAAAGGTCGATAAGCGAGCCGGAAGGGAGTGTGCCTGCGCGTTCAGGAGAGAACGGACCTTCGCCGTCGAAAGCGTTGTTCACATCGACTGCTTTCCCTTGCTTGTGTGCCCCTATCGAAATTCCTCCTCCCAGATGGCATATTATGAGGTTGAGGTTCTCATATTTCACAGGCTTGTCGGGATGCTGGGCTGTTAGCTCGGCTGCGAACCGTCGTCCGATGGCTCTTTGGTTAAGGGCATGCCATGTGGTTACACGGGGCATGAGGGGAGACCCTGTGACGCGTGCCACCTCATCCATCTCGTCAACAATCCCGGGGTCGGCTATGAATGCCTTGCATCCGAGCTCGTCAGCAAGGTCGCGGGCAATCAGACATCCGAGGTTGCATGCGTGGCTGCGCCGCACTTTGCGTATGTCGGCAATCATGGCATCGTTAACCTCATATACCCCTCCTGGAATGGGGCGGAGCAAGCCGCCGCGCCCTACCACCGCATCGAATTCAAATGGAATGCCGTTCTCTGCGAGCGCATTCAGAATCAGGTGCTTGCGGAAATCGAACTGGTCGATTACTTTAGAAAATGGTTCGAGATCCTCCACACTGTGACGGAGGCACATGTTGAACACTTCCTTGTCGTTCTCAAAAACCGCCATCTTGGTGGAGGTGGAGCCGGGGTTTATAGCGAGGATTTTCATTGTAGACATTTTAGGGTTGTAACAATTGTTTGGAACGAGGTTTTTCATAGCCGTTCGCCCCGATGCTATGCGTTTATGCAAGCCAGGGCGATGCTAAGGAATTTCGATTCCGCAGAATCGCTGCGTGAAGAGAGTATCACCGGGCATGTCGGGCCTTGCAGGATGCCTGCGATTACGGCTCCGCCGAATAATGTTATTGTCTTATAGAATGTGTTACCTGATTCTATATTCGGGAAGATGAGAAGGTCGGCATCACCGCATACATCAGATGTCAGCCCTTTCACCGCCGCGCTATGGCGGTCACAAGCCGTTTTAGCGTCCATGGGGCCCGCCATCTTGACTGCACCGAACTCTCCTTGCGCCGCCATGTCCACAAGCTGAACATAATCAGTTGAGTTTGGGAACTTCGGGTTCACTTTCTCTGTGAAATGGATAAGCGCTACTTTGGGTTCGGATATGCCTAATTTGCGGCATGTCGACAGGTCGTAATTTATTATTCCTACACGTTGGCCCAATGTCGGATAGGGGATGACGGCAACATCGGAAAAGAACAGAAGCTTATGGTAGCCTGGAAGCTGAGCCACCGAAAGGTGGGTCAGCAAGGCTCCTTTGGGAAGCAAGCCTTGCTCCTTGTTTAATATGGCACGAAGGAAATTATCGGTATTGATAAGCCCTTTCATAAGTATGTCGGCATTGCCGCTGCGAATCATGGCCACTGCCTGGCGGGCGGCCTCGTCGTTGTCGGTTGTTGTGAGCATCGACACTCCGGGGGCGTTTTTCAGAGAAGTTGGCACAGCGTGTTCCATGCGGTCGTCACCGATGAGTATGAGTTCCGCAATTCCTTCATTGTAGGCTTTTTCTATTGAGGCTATCGTGTCCTCGTCATAAGGACATACCACGGCCACTCTTTTTCGGACACCTGTTGTTTTGAGGTGTTCTGTCAGTTGTGTGAAATTGCGGATTTCGTGCATGGCTTTCAGATTTAGTTGGCCCCGGCTCATGTTGAAGTATGGCAGTGTGGCCAAATCGTTTTTGCAAATATCTGAAAAGTTTTGAGAAAGTGCACTATATTTTGGCGGAAAAATAACTTAAGAATATGATTTTTGCAGGTGGCTTTGGTGCGCTTTTTTATTGTTTATGAAAAATTTTACTTATGAAATTTTTAGAATATGTTTTATGGGGATGCAATTTGAAATTTATTGCGGTGAAGTGATTGCACAAATGCGCATAATGTGTGCAATATGTGTAAAAGGCTTACTTGAATAGCCGCTGTTGCAAGTGTGGGATTCATATGTTTGGCATGGTTATAAAAAGTGGAGGGGGCTAACCAATAGTCCCCTCCACCGGGAATATTAAATCAGATGAAGAGAAATCTTCGTTAGGATTTTTTCTTTTCAATTATAAGGGGTGCACCTTTTGTCGGCGGCCGGTGGTTGTATGTGGCAAAATTGCAAAATATTTTGCTTTATGCAAAACAAAAAGTGTATTGTTGTTGTGTTTTAATGTCATCTTGGGCGTAGTGGGCGGTGTTTGTGGTGGATTTTGATTTTTAGGATAAATGATGTATCTTTGTTTCATTCAATAACAGCCAGCACTTAGAAGGTGTTGCCTAAATTTATATGAAATGAACAAAATTGTAGACGAGAACCCCGGTACACGGAATGAACAGAGGGAGTATCCTTTCCGTGGTCTTTGCATCTCTGGTTTCGTGATGCTATTCTTTACGTTTATACTGATTCCAGGCATATTGGTGTCTTCCCTGTCTCTTTGGATGGAAACAGCTCCGTTTTTGGCAGTACCGATTGCAATCGTGTGCTTCGTGCTGTTTATCCTGGGTTGCATAGGTTACTTCACGCAGGAACCCAATGAGGCGCGGGTGATGATTTTCTTTGGAAAATATAAAGGCACGTGCCGCCAGACGGGCTATTATTGGGTGAACCCCTTTGTATCACGCAAAAAACTGTCGTTGCGAATCCGCAACATGGATATCGAGCCTATCAAGGTTAATGACAAGGTGGGGAACCCGGTGCTCATCGGCATGGTGCTGGTCTGGAAAATCAAAGATACATATAGGGCGGTGTTTGATATTGATTCGCAGTCGCTTACGAATGGTGTCAGTACAGGTGTCAGCAATGCGGCTCTTGAAAAGTTTGTGCGTATACAAAGCGATGCCGCTCTTCGTGAAGTCACCGGGCATTTCGCCTACGACCAGACAGACGGAAGTTCCGAAGAACTGACGCTGCGTGACGGTGGGGATGAGATAAACGAGCTTCTTGAACGTAAAATCAACGAGCGGCTCGCCATTGCCGGCATGGAAGTGGTTGAGGCGCGCTTGAACTATCTTGCCTATGCCCCGGAGATTGCAGCCGTGATGCTGCGCCGCCAGCAGGCTTCGGCCATCATATCGGCTCGTGAGAAAATCGTAGAGGGAGCTGTGAGCATGGTTAAAATGGCTATTGATCGCATTGAGTCCGACGGGGTGGCCAAATTCGATGATGCCCGTAAAGCCACGATTGTGGGCAACCTTCTCGTTGTGTTGTGCAGTGACGAACCTGCCCAGCCCGTGCTCAACGCCGACTCCTGAGCCAACAAGTTCAAGGGGAAAATACAAATCCAGAACTGCACTCCGATAGTTTTTTATCAAACTTTCGGGGTGCAGTTCATATTTATGCGCATCCATTTTTCGGAGAAGAAGGCGATGGCGTTGCTCTACAAACTGGAGAAACATACCATCGATCTTGTGAAGTTGAGCAAAGAAATTGTGGAACTTTCAAGGGAGATGTATGCCAAGTGGGAACAACAGAATTGAAGAAGGTAGCCTGATAAATGAACAAAGTTCGTCAAACAACTTCATTGCCGATCATGTCATCATCGGCGGCCGGGGTTTCAATTCAAGGATGAAAACCATACGAAAGGGATAAAAATGTAAATAAAAAAATGAAGTAAGCGGAATAATTATCTACATTCTCTTGCTTCATTTTCATTCATTAATCTATAAATTTCATTGTCGTAATAATAACGTTTGCTTATAAAGCATAAAAATAGCCGTATTTGCTTGACTGACTAATTTATTTAGACTAATTTTGCATATACCAAATTTCATTTTATGATGGAACAACTTACCAAGCGTGAAGAAGAAGTGATGAATAAGTTTTGGGAGAAGGGCGAAGCTACCGTTAAGGAGATTATCGCCACTTATCCCGAACCTCGTCCAAGCAGAACCGCCATATCTACATTCGTGAAGTTTCTTGTTGATAAGGGCTTTTTAGACCACAAGCCGGCAGGAAACAACGGATTCATCTACTATCCCCTTATAGAAAGAGAGGAATATTGTGGTAACAATCTGAAAAATGTCGTTCAGCGATATTTCAATAATTCCATTCGTGGAGTGATAAGCACTCTTGTAAGAGATAGAAAAATGTCAGACGATGAAGTCCGGGAGTTGATAAATCAGGTGATAGAAGGCAATCGCCAAGAATAAGACTTATGACAATATGGATAACGAACTGATAGGATTAATACCGATGGTTAATAAAAGAGCTATAATTATTTGGCTGGCAATCACAATCCTTGTGATG
>WSMN01000060.1 GCA_013316535.1 Muribaculaceae bacterium
ATAACGCGGCCCTATGCTCTGAATCTGACCATTGTAAAGTGGAGAGTCGGGCAACCCGGCACGAAGAATCTCATGGGTAGTGGCATTGGTATAAACCGTGTAACAACGCCGCTGTTTCAGTTCACGATGAACCGACGGAAGATAGGAAAACTTGTGAAAATCCTCCTCAAGCTCCTGTGGTTCAGTTAGTTCCCATTTGACAGAACGTCCATCTATACGTACAGGAGTACCCGTTTTCATTCGTTCAGACTTGAATCCCAACGACTTGAGCTGCTCGGTAATCCCATGCGATGCCGGCTCGGCACTGCGTCCCCCTTCCACCATAGTGCGCCCCACATGCATCAGCCCGTTAAGGAAAGTACCGGTGGTAAGCACCACCGCCTTGGCGGTGAACGTGGCTCCAAGAGCCGTTTTAACGCCCGTCACGGCGATGCGGCCGCCATCAGGCGATAATGTGCCGCCCAAGGTCTCCCCTACCCTATCCGGCTCCGAAAAGGTCAATTCAGTCACGCTGTCCTGCCATAGGTATAGCCCCGGGGTGTTTTCAAGCACCGACCGCCACATTTCGGAGAAACGCATACGGTCGGACTGCGCCCGGGGGCTCCACATAGCCGGCCCCTTGGAGCGGTTGAGCATACGGAACTGGATGGCCGTGCGGTCGGTAACAACGCCCATCATTCCACCCAGCGCATCAATTTCCCTGACAATCTGCCCCTTGGCGATACCACCCACAGCAGGGTTGCAACTCATTTGGGCAATCTTGTTCAAGTCCATGGTTATGAGCAGAGTGCGCACACCCATGCGGGCAGCAGCATGGGCAGCCTCGCATCCGGCATGACCGGCACCGACCACTATTACGTCATAGTCAAATCTCATCTGTCAGTAGTTTTTCACCCGCCTGCATGGGAGCCCACATGGCAAGAGCTGTATTCTCATTGTCCTCCATTATCTCCCTCTCGCCGGGGCCTTTGTCGTTGATTCCGCAAAGATGGAGAACCCCGTGGATGATGACACGCATCAGTTCATCCTCATAGGCACATCCCTGCAACAAGGAATTGGAGCGCACCGTGTCGAGCGATATGAACATGTCGCCGCGCAACAGCCTGCCCCTGCAGTCATCAAAAGTTATTATATCGGTATAATAGTCGTGGGCAAGGAACTGACGGTTAACCTCAATGATACGCCCGTCATCGCAAAATATATACGACAGATTGCCGACCATCCTGCCATGAGCTTGTGCCACAGCACAAATCCATCGCTCCACCAGTGAGAAATCAAGCGCCGGGAGCTCCACTCCCTGCGCGAGCCATTGAAACCTTTCGTCCATGCAAAAAGTAAGACAAATTACTCACAAAGTTAACGAAAAGCATTCACTTAAAAAAGATGTAAGCGGCGAATATCCCTGCCAAAGAACCGGCGATATCGGCCATCAGCGCATAAGTGACGGCATAGCGCGTCTTGCGGATGCCCACCGACCCGAAATACACTGCCAGGACATAGAACATAGTGTCGGTGGAGCCTTGTATGGCCGCCGACACACGCGCAACAAACGCATCAGCCCCGTGAGCAGCCATCAAATCAACCATCATTCCCCGCGAGCCGGAACCGCTCAACGGCTTCATGAGAGCCGTTGGGAGCGCCTCCACCCACTCCGTGTCGAGGCCACAGGCCGCCACACACGCCGTTGTCCATTGCGTGAGCATATCCATCGCTCCCGATGCCCTGAACATCCCTATGGCCACAAGGATGGCCACAAGATACGGAATGATGGTTACAGCAGTCTTGAATCCCTCGCGGGCACCTTCAATGAAAGTCTCATATACGTTGATACGTTTCCACAATCCAGCGAAAAGAAACAGCAATATGACACTGAAAAGCAACGCATTGGCAATGAACCCCGAATAACGCTCAACCCTGTCACCATCCATCCCCGCAAAGAACCATACGGTGACAGCTATCACACCCCCCATCCCGGCAAGCCATGCAAGCAGCACCGGGTCAGTGAGCCGTATTCTTTGCTTTAGGCACAACGCGACAATCCCCACCAAAGTGGAAACGAAAGTAGCAAGCAGGATGGGCAGGAATATGTCAGTGGGATTGGCGGCACCCGCCTGCGCCCTGTACATCATTATGCTTATCGGGATAAAGCACAACCCGGAAGCATTTAGAATCAAGAACATAATCATTGCATCCGTGGCTGTGTCCTTCTCTTTGTTGAGCCTCTGCAATTCCTGCATGGCCTTCAACCCCAATGGGGTGGCTGCATTGTCGAGGCCAAGCATATTGGCCGACACATTCATGAAAATGGAACCCATGGCCGGATGCCCCTTGGGCACACCCGGAAAGAGACGGCAGAAAAGAGGCGAAATCATTCTTCCGAAGAAATTGATTACCCCTGCCCTCTCCCCTATCTTCATCAGCCCGAGCCACAGGGAGAGTATGCCGGTAAGGCCGAGCGAAATCTCAAATGCCGTGGCCGACGATGTAAACGAGGCCGACATGATTTCCGACCACACCCCGGCATCCCCCCCAAAAATAGTGCGGAACAAAGCGACGGCAAACGCTATTATGAAAAAAGCAATCCAAATGTAATTAAGGGCCACGGCAGGAAATTTTTAGAATTTAACGGATGAAATTAAACACCCTCGAATCATTCCAACGCAAAAATACAAATTTTGCCCCGAATCTCCTGCTTTTGGCACAGCACTTGCCCATCACAATTTTTCTGACCTCAGAACCGTGCAAAGAAAATACGCACGCCTCGCGCTCCAAATCAAAGCGTTATCCCTCTCAAATGCGCTTTTTAAGCCAACGAGAATCGGATATTTTCACCTCATGCGGGAATGTGTCCGCAAATCGCACTTCTCTGCGAGAAATATTCACTATATTTGTATGCCCGATTTCCATGCCGATTAACCTATTGAATAAAATGCGCAATTCCACAATAAACCATTCCGAGAAATTGAAACATGCGTTGGCAGCGTTGCTCCTGCTATCAACCCCATTGGCCGGAATCAAAGCCGCAACCCCGGTTCATGCAACCACCCCGTCGGACACAATCGTAATAATACAATCGCCCGGCACCCCCGCCCCCGATGACATATACTCCGACGAAAGCACCATAGTGGTCAGCCGGAATGATTCCATAAAAGTGGCAACAGTGCCGGAAACTCCCGCCATTTTCCGTTCCGAGAATGTCAATGCCGACCTGGTGCGCCTCGGCGACCGAACCCACGATGTGGGGATAAAGGAATTCGCCATCTCGGCCGGGATATTCACCGCGGCAGCCCTTTTCGTGCGCACCCCCAAACTCGTGCAAGCCCGCGAATGGGTACAGAAACATGTGTCGCACCACGGCAACGACAAAACCGAAATCGATAACTACATCCAGTATGCACCCATGGTTGTAGGCTACGGCCTCGACTTCCTCGGAGTGCGCAGCCAGCACCGGCTGCTCGACCGCACCATCCTCCTTGCCATGAGCTACGCAACTTTTGCCGTAGTGAACATATCCGCCAAAACCGCGTTTAAAGAAAAGCGTCCCGACAGCGACGCACGTAACTCGTTCCCGTCGGGACACACCGGCACCGTATTTGTAGGCGCGGAATTCATGCGCCGGGAATACTGGAATACCAACAAATTTATTGCCTCGGCGGGCTACGCCGTGGCAATCGCCGTAGGTTACCTACGGATTCACAACGACCGGCATTGGATAAACGATGTGGTGGGAGGAGCGGCCTTGGGCTACCTTAGCACAACTTTCGCCTATTGGGTATACCCCAAGATATTCCGCAAGCGTGTGCGTATGCACCGCGACCAGCTTCTGCAACGCATCCAATCCGGCGACACGCCTGACAAGCTCCTCAAAACTCAGCAGGTGAGCTGGATTGCCTCCCCCTTCGCATCCGACGGATTCTACGGTGTGTCGGCCGCAATAACATTCTGAAATCCGCACGCACGCGCAAAAGCGCGTCCCGGCAACATAAAACACCAATTACCATACCATGAGCGCCACCCTTAAAATCTATTGCAAGAATATCGGTGAATACATCCCCATCAACGGGGGTGAGACTCTTCTCGAACTGGCCGAAAGGCTCGCACCGCGTCTCAACGGCCTCAAACCGATATGTGCCGCCGTAAACAACAAGACAGAACCGTTGCAATACCAGGTTTTCGGGCCCAAGCAAGTGGAATTCCTCGACCGCAGCAGCCGCAGCGGCGAACGGGTATATGTGCGCTCTCTCTGCATGATGCTCTACCATGCAGTGAAAAAAGAACTGCCGGGAATGCGCCTGCGCATCGAACATTCCATTGCCGGAGGCTACTACTGCCGTCTGTCACCGGCCGATGCCGCAAGGCATCCGGAATCCACAGGAAATATGGCGGAAATCACCACCCGGCTGAAAGCATACATGCTACAGACCATAGAGCGCGACATAACTTTCGAACGAAAGGAGAGGCTGACATCAGATATAATCGAAAAATTCCGTGAGGCCGACCTCCCCGACAAGGTGGAACTCCTCGAAACCACCCACGACCTCTACACCACATATTACCGCCTCGACGATGTGATTGACAGCTACTACGGCGCACTCGCACCCTCAACCGGATGCCTCGACACCTTCGACCTCATCCCATATAAGGAAGGATTCCTGCTGATGGGTTTCGACAGGCAGAACCCCGATGTCCCCGCACAAAAAATCACACAGGAAAAAATGTATGAGGCATATGTGGACTATCTGCATTTCAACCATGTGATAGGGATAGCCGATGTGGGACAGCTGAACCGCGCAGTAGAGAAAAGCCGCTCCGCCGAACTCATCAATGTGGCCGAGGCACTGCACGACAAAAAAATCGCGGCCATAGCCGACGACATAACATCACGCTACCGTACCGGGGGAGCACGTGTGGTGCTCATTGCCGGGCCTTCATCGTCGGGCAAGACAACCACCACGAAACGTCTGGGCATCTATCTGATGACCAATCTATTGAAGCCCAAGATGATTTCGCTCGACAATTATTTCGTGAACCGTGAGACAACCCCTCGCGACGAAACAGGCGACTACGACTACGAATCGCTTTATGCCCTCGACCTCGGGCAGTTCAACGCCGACCTCACAGCCCTGTTGCGCGGCGAGGAAGTGGCCATGCCAACCTATAGCTTCGAGCAGGGAAAACGCCTTTACAAAGGCGACACACTGCGGCTGGAGCCAAACTCCATCCTGCTTATCGAGGGAATCCACGGGCTTAACCCCGAACTGACAGCCGCAATCGAAGAACAGATGAAATATCGCGTCTACGTTTCGGCACTGACCACACTTTCCATCGACGACCACAACTGGATTCCCACCACCGACAACCGCCTTCTGCGGCGCATAATACGCGATTACAAATACCGTGGCACATCGGCTGTGGAATCAATCCGCCGCTGGCCGAGCGTGCGCCGTGGCGAGGAAAAATGGATATTCCCCTATCAGGAAAACGCCGATGCAACCTTCAATTCCTCTCTGATTTTCGAGTTGGGTGTAATGAAAGACTATGGCGAGGCAATCCTCCGCGACGTGCCCAACGACACCCCCGAATATGCCGAAGCCTACCGCCTGCGCCGTTTTCTAAGCTATTTCAAACCAATAGGCGAGCGAGGCATCCCCCCGACATCCCTACTTCGCGAGTTCCTCGGAGGCTCCTCCTTCCGCTACTAACCAATCACTTGAACACCCAGGAGATTGTGCCTGATTGGGTTGGAGAGCCTTCAAGCACGGAAAAGCGGCATTGGCGCGAACGTGCGATGCAGTTTTGACGCATGGCGGCATCAGCCGCCACAGGCCCCGATGATGATGCGGCATCGTAGGTGGCGGAAACCACCTGCCCGTTGGCATTTACCTTGACGCGCACGGCTATCACACCGAGTTTGGTGCTGCCAACTGTGGTCCAGCTTTCCATGGTGCGCCCACGCAATCCGTTGCCGGGAGTACCTGTGGTGGCTCCTGACTTGGCGGTACCTTCAACTGAACCCGATGTCGACTTCCCTTTGCCCCCGCCGAACGCCTTGCGGGTGGCTTCGGCCACATTCTTCTTGGCCTGTTGCTGCCTCTTTGCCTCCTGGCGCTCCTTCTCGGCCTTGATTTCATCTTTGGTTGGGCCGCTTTTCTTCTTCTCTACCTTCGCAGGCGAAGGGCGTTCCGACGTGACTGTTTTCTTAGGTTCGGCAGCTTTACCGGCATTCTCCGCATCGGTGGCATCCTGCGTGGGAACAGGCTCTGCGACCGATGAAGGAGCGGGGTCGTCAGGCGGCAGAAATTCCTCAAGGTTATCACCGGTACGCACAAACTCACCCGAAGAATACAGCGGTTCCACCTCCTCAAACACTATATCATGTGCAGGTTGAGGAGGCCATTCCTTCACCCCCTTTGGAGGATAGGTGAGAAAGGTGAAGAGGAACACCAGCAGCAACAATAAGTGGAACAGCAGTGCCCCGGCAATGGCATATATGCGATCGGATTTGCGCATGGCATCAATTGGGTTGCCCCGACGAGGGGACGGAGGTTACAGGCACATCGGCGGCAGAGCCGGAAGTAGCCACAGGCCTGGTGGCAAGAACCATCTTGAGATTGTTGGAAGCACCGGCGTTGATCACCTCCACTATACGCCCGTAAGGCACAGTCTCATCGGCATACAGGGCAATGAACCCTGTGGAATCCTGCTGCTGGGCGAGCTGCAGGAAAGTGACGAGCGCATCGAGCTGCAAGGGTTGCGGCTGCTCGTCGCCGGTGGAAGCAAACAGGTTCTTCTCCGCATCTATATATACTCGCGTGCCCGGCTTCACAGCACTCTGTTCGGTGCTCTGCGGGAGGGTCACCTCCAGCCCTGTAGGGAACACGAAAGTGGAGGTCACCATGAAAAATATCAGCAGCAGGAAGATGACATCGGTCATTGATGCCATCGAGAATGCCGCCATCATGTCATGTTGTCGCTTTAACATGCTTTGAGAATTTAAACTTTAAGAGATTGTTTAAAAATTTTTTCAAAGGGATTGTCTGCTGATTTTTAGGCTCTTTTTGGTGAATTTTTAGCTTTTCATCGGTCACGATGCCCGCATCGCTCCCTCTTCAAACCTTCAAATTCCCTCAAAAACAACTCTAAAAATCTTTTGGAAAAAATTTTAGACAATCTCTAAGAGAGTGCTTCATAACAGGTGTTAAATTATAACAAGCATATTTTGAGGCGATTTTATTTTTTGAGGGAAGAGTGATGCGGGCATCACGACTGACGAAAAAAGCAAAAGCGGCCAAAATATGCGATGAGTCTGACTCCTTTTCATTATTACACCCTCCTATGGTTAGAATTTAACAGATGTTATGAAACGCCCTCTAAGATGCCGGCTCGTTAAGAAGGTCCATGAACTCCATCGACTTCGATTCCAGCAGGTTCATCACGGAATTGATGCGGGCAACAAGATAGTTGTAGGCGAACAGGGCGATTACACCGACAACAAGACCGGCCACAGTCGTGACAAGCGCGGTGTAGATGCCCGACGAGAAGGTGGCGATGTTGGCCGAATTCCCTTCCGCGGCAATGGCATAGAACGCCTGCACCATGCCGATTACAGTGCCGAGGAACCCGAGCATCGGCGCTCCCGCGGCAGTGGTTGCAAGCCACGGCAACCCTTTGGAAAGGTTGGCAATCTCTATGTTGCCTGTATTCTCGACGGCAGCCAGGATGTCGTTAACCGGGCGGCCTATACGGCTTATGCCCTTGGCTATAAGCCTGGAATAGGGAGAACCGTTCTTCTTGCAGAGATTAAACGCACTCTCGATTTCACCTTCGTGGATATAATCTCGGATGCGTTTCATGAATGTAGCGTCCTCACGGTTGGCCCGGTTGATGACAATGGCACGCTCAATGAATATATATATTGATATGAGCGACAGCACGGCAAGCACAATCATCAAAGGCCCCCCTTTCAGGCAAAGGTCCCAAAGTGAAAGCTCCATTGCAGGAGCTGCCGGTGCGGAAGGGGCACCTGTAAGAGCGGCATCAAGGAAAAGCATAAGCGGGTTTTGTGGTTATGGTTAGGCGAAATTGTATGTTATAAAATCCAGATTGACCTCGCGCTCATTTAAGGCAGGCCTTATAGCGGCGTATTGTCTCCGGGAGGCCGAGATACAGCGCATCGCATATCAGGGCATGGCCGATTGACACCTCATTGAGATAAGGCACGTTCTGCTTGAAGTAAGCCAGGTTCTCAAGATTGAGGTCATGGCCTGCGTTGACACCCAGTCCGGCCTTGTGAGCCGCGCGCGAGGCTTCCACGTATGGAGCTACAGCCGCCTCGGGGTCGCGCGGGTACAAATCGGCATAAGGCTTCGTGTAAAGCTCCACGCGGTCGGCTCCTGCCTTGGCAGCCATACGGATGTTCTCGGGATCCGTACCTACGAAAATTGAACTGCGTATACCGGCTTCCCGCAGAGAATCAATTATACCCGTGAGGAACTCCAGGTTTGGAGCCACCTCCCATCCGCCGTTGGAAGTCAAGGCATCAGGAGCATCAGGCACCAAAGTCACCTGCTCGGGCTTCACCTTCAGCACCAGGTCCATGAACTCCGGCGCGGGATAGCCCTCTATGTTAAATTCAGTCTTGACCAAAGGGCGCAGGGCATATACGTCGTCCCGGCGGATATGACGCTCGTCGGGACGTGGGTGCACCGTAATGCCATCGGCTCCAAATCCCTCGCAGTCAACGGCCACACGAGTCACATCAGGGACATTCTCCCCTCTTGCGTTGCGCAATGTGGCCACTTTATTGATGTTTACACTTAGATTGGTGGTCATTTTTTCACAAATGAAAAAAATCCATAATATCCTTCCTGCTGTTTAATTATTACAGTGGGAATAGTTACCTTTGCATCAGTGCAAAGTTGACCACAAAAGTAGTCAGAAAAATCAAGAGAGAACGCCATCAGAGACCGTTAATTTCAATTGTTAACAGATTTTTGCAGTCACCATCCCATCCCCCGCAACCATATTGACTACACACCATATGACACTCCGAGACAACGACATGTTACAACGCTACATCCACGGCGAGCTATCGCCGCAGGAGCGCATACAGGCCATTCTCCCGGATGCCGACGACAGTTGCGAGCTGCTCGTGGCATGTCCGCCAGGCGACTACAGCGCGTCAGCCTTGTCGCGCGGAGTGGAAGACTGCGATGCACGTGTGCTCGCCATGGCAGTGACCTCCATGACCGATGCCGAAGGGAGGCCGGTGGTCATGATACGGGCAAACACCCGCACCCCCGAAGGGATTGCCAGGTCACTTGCACGATATGGTTACGAGGTGCTGCACACCATTGGCGGAATCTCGCCCCATGAGCAGACACGCGCAATCGCACGGGTCAACGAACTGCTTCATTACCTGGAGATTTAGAGAGTGTTTGAATTTAACTCAAATATATATTGAGAGGATTTTTGGAGGGGTTTTCGCGAGTTGCGGAGGGAGCGATGCAGGCATCGTGACCGACAAAACCCGGCGGAAAGCACCCGAAAAGACCTCAAGATATATTTGAAATGATTCATTACACCCTCATTTAATATTAATGTGTTAAATTCAAACACTCTCTTAGATTATCATGCGAATCGCAATCAACGGAAACCGGCATCAGGAAGGGCATTTCGAGGAAATAGACCGGCTCATCACCACGCTCATGAAGCGCGGCGACGACATTGTAATGGCCGAGCCATTCATTGATTACCTGTCGGCACACCTTGGCCGCCGATTCGCAACCGGCATAGACTATCTGCCGCTGTCAACGCCCCCGACAGCTGACATCGCCGTAAGCATAGGGGGCGACGGGGCATTCCTCAAAACCGCACGCTGGGTAGGCGCGCGTGAAACACCCGTGGCCGGCATAAACACAGGCAACCTGGGTTACCTGTCGGCATTCACATTCGAACGTTCCGAGGAGATTTACAACCTCCTGCTCAACGGCCATTACCGGGTGGAACACCGGTCGCTGCTGTCAGCCCGAATCACGGAAAGCGGCAACGAGGGCTCCCGACGGCAACTGATTGCACTCAATGAACTCGCCATCACACGAGGAGACCATGCGGCAATGCTCAATATCTCCGCGATAATCAACAGCTCCTCATCGCTCGACTATGTGGGAGACGGCCTAATTATATCCACCCCCACAGGGAGCACCGCCTACAACCTTTCGGTCGGTGGCCCGATACTCGACCCGGAGCTTGCCGGATGGGTGCTGTCGCCAATCGCAGCCCATTCCCTCTCCATGCGCCCGCTCGTGGTGAAAGACAATTCGGTGATAGACATTCGTGTGAACACCCGTGCGAACAGCTACAGGCTCGCCGCCGACGGGAAATCAGTGACCCTCCCCCTGAATGCACGGCTACAGATAACACGCGCCCCATATGCCGTGAACCTTATCCTTCAACCTGACCATACGTTCACCGACACGCTCCGTGAAAAACTCGGCATGGGCACCAACCTGCGGAAAAAAGACAACAGAAATGGCGACCGCTGAACTTGAGCACCGGCTGCTTGGTCGGGTGACTATAAATGTGAGGCACAATTCACGCCACGTGTCGGCACGCTGGAAAGGGGGACTGGTAAGCCTCAATGTGCCGCAGGGAGTCCGGCTGCCCGATGTGAACCGCATTCTCGATGACCTCACCCCACAGTTACTGGCCACACGCCCCGACGTGCGCTACCACGACGGCCAGGAACTCTGCTTCCCCATGATTGACTTCGTTGTTCGGCGGCAGAGATTCGCCCCGTCGCGGATTCTCGGAACCGCATCCGTGCCTGTTTCCTCGGTGGAAGTTGGCTGCGACTGGGACTTCAACCTCGACTCCACATCAGCCGCCATAAGCGACATGCTCTGCAAGGTAGCCAGAAAAGTGGCACCGCAATTGCTTGTGCCACGGGCCAAGGCCCTGGCCGAACGCATAGGGCGCGCACCAATGGGATGGACCATTTCCACAGGGCACCGAACCCTCGGGCAATGCTCCTCCCACGGAATCATCTCATTGAGCTATATCCTTATTTTCCTCCCCCAGCACCTATGCGACTATGTGATTTACCATGAGCTGGCACACCTTTCGGAAATGAACCATGGCGAAAATTTCCATCGCCTGCTCAACCGATACCTTGACGGACGCGAAGACATCCTCGTCAAGGAGCTGCACCGCTACTCATGGCCTGTGTTGCGGAAATGACGATTCGGCAAGCCCCGGATAGTCCAATTCTGTGACAGATGTAACACCCGGTCGAAACATGAGAAATTTAGGCCACAAAGATTTGACAAAAGGGTTACCGCTTTGCCGACACATTGCTTTTTGCATACTTTTGACACGGATTAGGGAACAGCAGCACTGCGCCGCGACCATCGTCCGTCACTTCCCTCGAATATCGAATCACATAGTAATACTACCATCTTCAGTCTCTCCCACCATAGGGAACGATA
>WSMN01000061.1 GCA_013316535.1 Muribaculaceae bacterium
TATTTTCGGTCAGCTTGTTGGAGAAATCACAGAATACGTTTTAGAGGAAAGTTACAAAGAAGTTTCATTCCTGCAAATGTTTTGTGCAAAATATTTTCACAAGGAAATTTGTTATCTTTGTATCTGAAATAGAAAATAATCGGATTTCCAAAGACATGCAGTTCTGCGTGTCTTTGGAAACCGACAGGCCCAATTCAGGATGGGGATTAGGATTAAACTTACAACGCAGCAATGAAAGATTTAGTAATAGGAAAAGAGACCAATGAGAGCACCATTCTCGTAGGGCTTATCACCCATCGGCAGAATGAAGCAAAGGTCAACGAATATCTCGATGAACTCGACTTCCTGGCCGACACAGCCGGGGCAGAGGTCGTTGCACGTTTCACCCAGAAGCTCGACAATCCCGATTCACGCACATTCGTAGGTAAAGGCAAACTGGCTGAAATCAAGGAATATGTGGAGAAAAACGAAATCGGGATGGTGATTTTCGACGACGACCTCTCCACAAAGCAGATTGCCAATATCGAGAAAGAGTTGCAGGTGAAGATTCTGGACCGCTCAAGCCTGATTCTTGACATATTTGCCAAGCGGGCGCAGACAGCCACCGCAAAGACACAGGTGGAACTGGCGCAGTACCAGTATCTTCTGCCACGCCTCACCCGCATGTGGACCCACCTCGAACGCCAGCGTGGCGGTATCGGTATGCGTGGTCCCGGCGAGACGCAGATAGAGACCGACCGCCGGATAATCCTCCGCCGGATATCGCTCCTGAAGGAAGAACTGCGCGACATCGACCGCCAGAAAGTGCTTCAGCGCAAGAACCGGGGGAAACTCACCCGCGTGGCTCTGGTTGGCTACACCAACGTGGGGAAATCCACGCTGATGAACCTCCTTAGCAAAAGCGATGTGTTCGCCGAGAACAAACTTTTCGCCACGCTCGACACCACGGTGCGCAAAGTGGTCATCGACAACCTGCCGTTCCTGCTCACCGACACTGTTGGATTCATCCGCAAGCTGCCGACCCACCTTGTGGAGTCGTTCAAATCAACCCTCGACGAGGTGCGCGATGCCGACTTGCTGGTTCATGTGGTGGACATAAGCCATCCGCAGTTCGAGGAGCAGATTGAAGTGGTCAACAAGACCCTTGCCGAGGTGTGTGGTTCAGGCGACAAACCGATGATTATGGTGTTCAACAAAATCGATGCCTACAACCATGTGCCCAAGGATGAGGACGACCTCACGCCACGCACCCGCAAGAACATCCCGCTGGAAGAGCTTAAGGCAACATGGATGAACCGCCTCGACCCCGGCAACTGCGTGTTTGTATCGGCGAAAAAAGGCACCAACATCGATGAGCTCAAACAGATGCTCTACGACAAGGCACGCGAAATCCATGCCGAACGTTTCCCCTACAACGATTTCCTATATCAGAAATATGACCAGGATGAATCTCTCCCCGAAACAGCAGCCGACATCAACTGACGAACCACGCATGGACTGGTGCAGGCTTATATGCGACAAGCGTTTCGGCCTCGAGGATTACCATGACAACCGTGGGGGCACCCGTTCTGATTTCCAGCGTGATTTCGACAGGCTTGTGTTCTCCTCGCCGTTCCGGCGGTTGCAGAACAAAACGCAGGTGTTCCCCCTGCCGGGAAGCGTGTTTGTCCACAACCGATTGACACACAGCATGGAGGTTGCGTCAGTAGGTCGTTCCATGGCCAATGAGATTGCCTCGGCATTGCGGGAGAAATATGCCGGGCTGCCGCAGGAACGTCCGTTGGAATCAATCGGCGAAATAGTTTCGGCGGCATGTCTGGCTCATGACCTCGGCAATCCGCCGTTTGGCCATTCAGGCGAGACGGCCATCTCCACCTTCTTTTCAGAAGGTGCCGGAGCCGACCTCCAAAGAGAACTCCCCGATGCGCGATGGGACGACCTGGTGCATTTCGAGGGGAACGCCAATGCATTCCGCCTGCTCACCCACCAGTTCCACGGGCGGCGTAACGGAGGATTCGCCATGACCTATTCGATGCTTGCATCCATCGTCAAATACCCGTTCTCATCCACCCTGGCGGGAAGCCGCAACAAATTCGGCTTTTTCGACTCGGAACGTGAGGCTTTCCGGCGCATAGCCACGGAGCTGGGCATGATATGCCACCGCGACGACAAAGCCGGCATGAGCTATGCAAGGCACCCTTTGGTCTACATCGTGGAAGCCGCCGACGACATCTGCTATGAGGTGATGGACATCGAGGATGCCCACAAACTCAAGATACTGTCGACCGGGGAGGTCAAAGGCCTGTTTCTCGGGTTCTTCGACGACGCCCGCAGAAAGCGGTGCGAGGAAATAATGTCGGCCATCACCGACCCCAACGAGCAGATAGCCTACCTGCGTTCGGGCGTAATAGGCGCTTTGGTGGCACGTTGCGCCGAAGCCTTCGTGGAACATGAGGATGAAATCATGCGCGGGAATTTCAAGGGCCAGCTGCTCTCATGCGCGCCGCAAAGGGAGCGCGATGCCTACGGACGTTGCAACGCCGTGTCATGGGACAAGATTTACCGCGCATCCGATGTTGTCAACATCGAGCTTGCCGGCAACCGAATCATCACATTCCTGCTGGAGAAGCTGATACACGCCGTACGCAATCCGCAGCTCAACTACTCCCGTTTGCTGCTATCGCAAGTGCCGCAGCAGTATGATGTGCACACCCCCGACCTCTACGGCAAGATTCAAGCCGTGCTCGACCACGTGTCGGCCATGACCGATGTCTACGCCCTCGACCTTTTCCGCCGTCTCAACGGCCACTCCCTCCCCGCAGTCTAATTTTTTCCAACCTACCACCACACATGAAACGACTGATTACGATACTTCTCACCCTAAGCATCCTGCTTCCCACGGCATCCGCCTTATCGCCGGACGATGTGGATAACGTACATATAAAAGACCGCACCAGGTTCGTCTCCGACATGGCCGGCGCCCTCTCTCCCGCAGCCCTGTCACAGGCCGATTCGTTGCTGGCGGGGATGTGGCGGCAATCCAGTGCCGAACCTGTGGTTGTAATCCTCCCCGGACTCGACGGGGAGGAAATCAACGACTTTGCAACGCGCCTGTTCTCCCTGTGGGGCATAGGCAAGAAAGACAAGGACAACGGGGTGCTGGTGTTGATTTCGGTCGGCGACCGCAAAGCGGTGATACGAACAGGTTATGGCGCTGAAGGTGTGCTCCCCGACGTGATTGCCTCGAACATCATACGCCACGATATGGCACCCTATTTCCGGCAGGGGGACTACGACGGCGGGGTGCTTGCCGCGTTGATGACAATGAATGGCGCCCTTACATCGCCGGAGGCACGGGAAGAACTCATGTCGCGCTATGCCAACGATGCCGGAGCCTCATCGGGCAGCCAAGTCGATTTTTTCAGGATATACCTGATTTTCTGCGCGCTGGTAGGGGGCGGATTGCTTGTGCTCGTCCCGGTGGTATACCTCTCGTCGCGCCGGCAACCGACATCGAAAGCCTACGGCCAGTTGCAGTCGCTGAAGCTCCCCGCTCTTGTGGCCACCGTGCTGGCTCTCGGATTCCCGTTGCCGGCCTACATCCTGCTTGTAATCCTGATGCGCCACGTTAGGTTGCAAAAACGTTTGTGTCCAAATTGCTCCACCCGCATGCTCCGCGTTGACGAAGACAACGACAACAGCTATCTGACACAGAGCCAGGATGCCGAAGAACGCCTCGATTCGGTTGACTACGATGTGTGGCTTTGCCCGCAATGCGGCGAAACCGACATAATCCCTTACATAAACCCCACCAAGAACTTCACCGACTGTCCGCGGTGCAGCGCAAGAGCCTGCACGCTCGTCAACCGCCGCACGGTAATCGCGCCGACCACCACACGCGAGGGACGCGGAGTGGAGGAATATGCATGCCTCAATTGCCGCAACCGCTGGCAGAAGCCCTACAACATTGCCAAGCTTGCAGCGCCACCCATCATCATAGGTGGCGGAGGGGGAGGATTCGGCAGCGGAGGAGGATTGTCCGGCGGCTCGTTCGGCGGGGGAATGACCGGCGGAGGGGGCGCATCCGGCGGGTGGTGAACCCGCGGGAAAGGAACCACCCTGTCACCTCTTTGCGCGTGAACGTATGCGCGACAACGTTTCGGGCGTAACGTTGATGTACTGTGCAATGTATTTCAACGGTATACGCTCATGTATATGCGGACGCACTTTCGTGAAGGTGTCGTAGCGTTCCGACGCATCACACGATGTCAACCACACATACCGGCGTTCGAGCGCATAGACCTGCTCCAGCAGCATCGCGCTCCACCATTTCTGCAAATCGGCATATTCATCGAGGAGGACCCGGAAATCATCAAATGCCACGGCGAGAACCTCCGAATCTTCGAGAGCCTGGAGGGAGATGGCCGCGGGCTGCTGATGCGCCAGAGTGTGCACCGATGCAAACGGATCCCCCTTGGTTCCGAAGAACAGCGTGTCCTCACGTCCGTTGATTACGGCGGTCCCTCGGAACAGACCTTTGACTATAAAATAGATATGCCCGGACAGTTCCCCTTGCTGCACAAGACATTCCTTCCTATGGCAGGTATGCCGGTGCGCATGTGCCGCCAAGGCATTACATGCCTCCTCACCCACCGGGTAGTCGGCACAAAGCAGTTCCGCTAATATCTGTGTGGCATTCATTTCGGTTCCATCCTTAAGTGATTGTCTAAAGCCGGTCATCTCGGCTTCTGATTCCCAAAGATACGAAATCCCCTTGACATATCAGGAGACAACAAAGCAGAGGCGGCATTCATGCCGTCTTATAATGTGGCTTACAAGAAGTTACAAGACGGCGTGAATACCGTCTCCACCAAGCGGCACCAGCATTTCAAAAAATGCGCCACAAGAACATTCAGAGCCGACCCGGTGTTATAAGTATGAAAACATAAAGTTGCGAGGGCGGGATTGCAATCCCCGGAAAGAGGCCTACGAAGCACAGGCCCAAACCGCGAAAGGCCATTGCTACTGCGAGGCTCAAACCTGCGGCGTTGGAAGCGACGCCGACCCTACGGCACACTGATTATTTCAACCAAAGCCAAATAGGCACAATAATCCTGCGGCATCGGTCCGGCTTGACAAGCTTAGAACCGATGCCGCAGGATTATTGTATCTCTTTGCGGTCGGGGAGGTTATGCCTCGGCCACGGGCTGCACGTTTACAAAACGGCGTCCTTCCTTTCCTTGGGTGAACACCACTGTGCCGTCAACGAGAGCATAGAGGGTGTGGTCTTTACCCATACCCACGTTAAGCCCCGGATGGTGAACCGTTCCGCGCTGACGTTTGATGATGTTGCCTGCTTTGGCGTGCTGACCGCCAAAAATCTTCACTCCGAGTCGTTTGCTTTCCGACTCACGGCCGTTCTTAGAACTACCGACACCTTTTTTATGTGCCATTTCGTCTTTAGGATTTTTAGGGGTTAAGCAATTACGTCTTTAATCACAATCTGGCTGAACATCTGGCGATGTCCGTTCTTGCGGCGATAACCTTTGCGGCGTTTCTTCTTGAAGACAATCACCTTGTCGCCTTTCACGAGGGGACGTTTTACCTCGCAAACAACTTTCGCCCCTTCTACGGTGGGTGCGCCTACCTTAACGGCACCGTCGGCGTCAACGAGCAGAACGCGGTCGAATTCCACGGTCTCCCCTTCTTTTTTCTCGTCGCCGAGATAGTGGACATACAAGAACTTGCCTGCCTCAGCCTTGAACTGCTGTCCCTGAATTTCTACAATTGCGTACATTGTAACTTTGTGAAATTTATATAGTTATGCCGTCGGGCGGGCGCATGTGCCGCTTGTTCCAAAGCCCGTTCCGGCCAAAAAGCCCACAAAATTAGTGATTTCCCGCAAATTATGCAACTAAAAATAAAACATCGTGGTTATCCGTTATCATATCATGAGCGACTTCACATTGAATATACTTGGATGCGGCTCGGCCACCCCGTCGCTGCGTCACCTGCCGGCCTGCCAGGTGATTGACTACCGAGGAAACCTCATGATGGTGGATTGCGGCGAGGGCGCGCAACTCTCAATGCGCCGTATGGGTCTGAAATTCTCCCGGCTTGGACACATCTTCATCAGTCATCTGCACGGCGACCACTGCCTGGGATTGCCCGGCTTGCTCTCCACCCTGTCGCTGCAGCAGAAGGGGGGTGCGGTCACCGTGCACACATTCGCCGAGGGGGCGGAACTGTTTTCACGCATGATGGATTTTTTCTGCCGCGACCGTACTTTCAGCCTCAAGTTCAACATCCTTGACCCTAAAAAGAGACAAGTGGCATTGGAGACCGCCGGCATAACGGTTGAAAGCTTCCCACTAAGCCACAGGGTTCCCTGTGTAGGCTTTCTGTTCCGAGAGAAGCCTAAACCCAGGCACCTGCGCGGCGACATGGCAAAGTTTTATGAAATCCCGGTGTCGCAGCTACAGGCCATAAGGGGGGGTGCCGACTTCGTTACCCCCGACGGACGCGTGGTTCCAAACTCGCATCTCACCACGGCAGCCGACCCGTCGGTCAGCTACGCCTACTGTTCCGACACTGTTTTCAACCCGGCACTTGCCGATGTTGTCCGTGGAGTCGACCTGCTTTACCATGAAGCCACCTATGCCGATGACTGCGCGCATAAAGCCCGCGAACGGTTCCACAGCACCGCTTCCGAAGCCGCCAGGATAGCTTCTGCCGCCGAGGTGCACCGCCTCCTGTTAGGCCATTTTTCCAAAGCCTACAACAATGAATCGCGCCATCTGGCCGAAGCCCGTGCCATCTTCCCCGCAACAGATATTGCCAACGAGGGTCTGCGCCTTAACCTTTAAGGATACCCGCTTTGTTGGGCGGGTGTTGCAAATCTACAGACTGTAGGGATGCACCCACGGTGCATCCGCATACAGAAATCCCCCGTTGCTGCCGTTCAACCGGCAGCAACGGGGGATTTCTGTATGCGGATGCATGATATTAATTGTCGAAAGCGCGCTCCCACTTGAAGATGCGGAAGAAGAACGGGCGGTACCAGTCAGCGGAACCGGGAGCGCCGAACTGCCTCCAGAAACCGTCGCCGGCTCCTTCGGAGCTGTCCTTGGGGTCGGTATTGGTAGAAATCACCAATTCACCTTCACGCGACAAGCCCTGATGGAGGTGGAGCATATAGAGGTGTCCGTATTCCCTACCCTTGGGGTCACCCTGGAGGTCATCGAGTGGATTAGTGAATTTAAGCAGCTCACGTTTGTCCCTGAACGGCCCCCACGGATGTTCGCTGCGGAGGATTATCAGTTCACTGCCGAATGGGAAGGTCTGCGCGGTCATATAGTACCAGTCACCTTTTTTGAACACCCAGGGGAGTGTGAGCGACCCCTGGTCAGGGGCAAGGATGCTTGAGTTCTTTGCCTGCAAGTCAGAGGGATATTCCTTCTGCCAAACGAAAGTACCGTCGTCGGTGGGCACATAGTATTCCCATTCGCTGCGGAGATCGTGTGTGGCCGAGCGGGCAACAACAGGTACATTACCGAGGAACTGTCCGTTGCCCACGGAGCTGTAAAGATAGGTGTGGCCATCCTCATCCTCCCACAGAGTGGAGCCATACCCGCAGGGATTCTCGGAGAAACGGTTGTGGTCAACATCGATAAGTTTCAGATAGCTGTCATCTCCGGGCTTCCCTTCAAGGCTGTAGATTGCGAGACAGGTGTTCTGTGCAAGCATGGCACCGTCTATCGTATGCACCCCTGCCCAGATTTGCTGGAGCTGGCCATCGACAACGGTACCGTCACCCGCCCAATAGAGCCATTCGGAGTCGATTTCACCATTCTGAATCTGTTCGTCGGTCAAGGTAGCCTTGGGGTGACGGATGTGCGTACGCCCCTTATAGTAATTGTCGGCATTGGGGTTGTCGGTCTGCACGTAATCCATAAGCCAATACTGGTCATCCGGGGTTTCGCCGAGCCGTCCGTTATGGCTTGCCTGCACCATAACGCTGTTGCGCGGGAAGTTGTTGGCTCCTCCCGGACGGTTGCGCCCCTCCTTCACAACTCCGTAGAACGAATCGTTGAACGTCCACCACAGGTTGCCGTCGGGCAGAAGGGTGGTCTGCACGCCGTCGCCACCGTTCCAGCCGAGGTCGCGGGTGAACAGGCGGTCGTAGAGTTTGTCCTTGTAGGCGTAAACGCCGTTTCCGGCCTGCGAACTTATGTCAACCAACTCCCAGGCGGGGTCGATGTGTGGCGGGGCGAAGTTGGGGTCCTCCTTGTATTCCAAATCGGGAACCTCTATCCTGTCCTCGCACGAGGAGAATGCCGCCGTTGCCGCCAGCAGCGACAGCGCGATGCACATTTTATTGTTGGGTTTCATCGTGTTCAATTTTTTTGAAACTAATCAAAGAAAAGGTTGATTCCGCCGGTTTCCCCTCATGGCTCAAACGGGTGAACCGTTTGAGCCAAGGGGAATCCGCGATAGGGATATTAGAATGTGAGCTGCACACCGAGGTTCACAACGCGCTGGTTCATATACTGGTCACCGGTGGCCGCGTGTCTGATTTCGGGGTCTTGCTGGTATTTGTTGTAATTGGTCCAGGTGAGGAGGTTGTAGGCGTTCACGTAGAAGCGTACATCCTGCAGGTACTTGGGAAGAATCGTCTTGGGCAACTGATAGCTGAGGTCGATGGTCTTCAGACGGATGTACCATGCGTCAACCAGCCAGAAGTCGCTCATGTAGTTGGACGGGGAGTTGATGTTTGCTCCGTTGGTGCTAAGGCGCGGGAAGTTGATTTCCTCTCCGGAAGCCCAGCGTTCCTCCGTCCAGCGGGTAGCGTGGATGGGCTGGAACTGGCTCTTGAACGGCTCGATGGCAGTGCCTGTAAGGGCGAAGCTGTAGTCGAACGAGCCTTGGAACAGCACATTCAGGCTGATGCCTTTCCATGAGCCGCCGATATTCCATCCGAGAGTGGTGGAAGGCAGGTTAGGCTTGCCGATGGGACCCTTGTCAAAATCGTTGATGACACCGTCACCGTTGAGGTCTTCATACTTGAGGTCACCCGCCTGCACAGGCACATTCGGTGTGGCAGGTGCGCCTGGAAGGCCTTTATTGATGGCCTCTATGTCACCCGGTGTATAGTAGCCGGTCCAATGGTAACCGAATATCTGCCCGATGGAGTGCCCGGTACGCATAAGCCATGGATAAGCCTTTTCAGGCTCGTCCTGATAAAGAATCTTGTTCTTGGCATAGGAGAACACTAACGAGCTGCTCACATTGAACTCTCCGAAACGGTCCTGGTAAGTTATGATACCGTCGAAACCGGTGTTGCGCGTGCGACCCACGTTGCTCGGGCCGGGGCCTACGCCCAGCATCAAGGGAGCGGAGCTGCGCTCAACCAGCTGGTCGTAACGGAGGTCATAGAACCAGTCTACGGTCAGGCCGAGGCGGTTGAAGAATTTTGTCTCAAGACCGATGTCCCATTTGCGGGATTTCTCCCAGGAGACATAATCGGTGCCGAGGTTGCCTTCCCAGTAACATGGCTGGGAGGAGAACCTCTCTCCGAAGTTCACGTTGTTACCTTCCGTGAAAGATTGCTTGTAGACGTAACGTCCGCCGGGAGCGGCATCGGAACCGACGATACCGAACGACCCACGAAGTTTCAACAGGTTGATTTTGTCACCGAGGTTATCCTTGATGAAAGGCTCCTCGGAGATGATGTAACCCACGGATGCCGAGGGGAAGAAACCGAAACGGTTGTCCTTTCCGAAACGGTCGGTACCGTTGTAGGCGGCATTGAAGTCAAGCAGGTACTTGTTCATGTAGCGGTAGCCCAGCGAGAGGGTGTAGCCCTCGAAGTTGGCCGGCGGTTGTTTTGCATCCCCCTGGTTGGTGTCGCTCTGGCGGTTGTAAAGGAACATGGCAGTCACGTCGTGCACCTCATTGAAAGTGCGTGCGTAATTGAGGAACAGCTGCAGGTTGAAGTTCTTGTGGTCGCGACCTTTTGAGCCTGTCACATCATATTCCCCTGGAGTGTATACACGGTCAGGGTTTATGGTGTATCGGTCAAGTACGGGGTCATAGTGATACGACGGGAATCTCGTGCGGCGCACCTGGCGGTGGTTTTCGTCCTCGGTGGCATAGGCCACACGTGCCGTTGCCGAAAGCCCTTTGGTAATCCAGTCGAGCCCCCAGTCGAAACCGAGCAGCACGTTGTTGTCGTTACGGCGGTTACGAGAATAGCCTTCGTTGGCAAGACGTGCGGGGAGCACAGGCTTCTTTCCGTCAGTGTCATAGACATAAGGCACGCTACCGTTGGGGTTGGTCACCGGCGCGGAATAGGGACGCATCTCGTTCCAGTCAAACACCTGCCCGGTGGCGTTAAGGCCGCGCGGCTCATTGATGTTCATGAAACGCGAGGTGATGTCCAGGCGCATCTTGAAGTTGTCGGTCACCTTGAAGTCGAGGTTGGTGCGGAAGTTGAAACGATGGTAGAAGTAGTTGCTGTTAACGTCGTTCTCCTTCGAGCCGAAATCCTTCACCATACCGTCCTGGTTGAGGAATCCCAGCGAAACGAAGTAGGACACACGGCTGGAACCGCCGGAAATGTCAACGTTCACATTCTCCTGCCAAGCCGATTTCTTGAACACCTCGTCATACCAGTTCACATCGGGATGTCCGTAGGGGTCGCTGCCGGTGCGGAAAGCCTCCACATCGTCGGCACTCCATTTCGGGGCGATGCCGTCGTTGGCGTGCGCCTCGTTAACAAGGATGGCAGTCTGATAGGCATTGAGGAACTTGGGGGTGCGCACAGGCACCTGCACACCGGCCTCGGCACGCACCGTCACCTGGGGAGCACCCTCGCGTCCGCGGCGGGTCTTCACCACGAGCACACCGTTGGCACCCTTGATAC
>WSMN01000062.1 GCA_013316535.1 Muribaculaceae bacterium
GCATCGTGACCGATGAAAAGCTAAAAATTCACCAAAAAGAGCCTAAAAATCAGCCGACAATCTCTTGGAAAAAATTTTGGACAGTCTTTTATACCCCTACCATATTTGCAGAAACGGAGCCAAACGCCTAATTTTGTGAATAACTTAAGCCGAATCAATGATAAAAGCAATAGGAATCGCAGCCGTCTTGACACTGATTTCAGGTTGTACAGGGGCAAAACAACGACCCTCCGCAACCGGGGAACAGGCTTCTGCTGCGACACCATCTTACACAGCCAACGCTGATTCACTATACAGCCATGTCGAGCGGCAAATGGCCTTCGGTCCCCGCACACCGGGTTCGGAGGGACACAGGGAATGCGGCGACATGATTGTCAGACGGCTTCATGCCTATGGCGTGGATTCGGTGGCACAGCAACATGCGCCTGTCACCCTATACAACGGAAGCCGGTTCACCGCACGCAACATCCTTGGGAGCATCAACCCGACCGCCGACCAAAGAATCCTACTTCTGGCACATTACGACACGCGCCCCTGGGCCGACAACGACCCTGACCCCGACAACCACAGCAAGCCTGTGCCCGGAGCCAACGACGGGGCAAGCGGGGTGGCCGTTCTGCTCGAGACAGCCCGTTTGCTTGGACATGCTCTCCCCGATTCAATCGGGGTAGACCTGCTTTTTGTAGACCTTGAGGATTCAGGTGTCTCTGGGGGTGAAGGTACGGAAGAAACATGGTGCCTCGGCACACAGGAATGGGTGAAACAGATGCCCTACACCGCAGAGAACCGCCCTCGATTCGGCATATTACTCGACATGGTCGGGGGTGCCGACGCACGTTTCCACCGTGAATATTTTTCCAACCGGGCAGCCCCATCGTTAGTCAACCGCGTGTGGGCCATCGCACGCGAAGCCGGCTATGGAGACCGATTCATAAACAACCAAGGGGGCGCCGTGGTCGATGACCATCTGTTCATAAACCGCGCCGGGATTCCATGCATCGACATAATCGAAAGCACCAATACCGCCACAGGCTCGTTCAACCCAACCTGGCACACCATCGACGACGACCTTCCGGCCATCGACAGGAACACCCTCAAAGCCGTCACACAAACGGTGCTCAATGTCATAGCATCGCCATTATAAGTGACTTGAAGAAATTAGTTAATGGTTATTTGCAATGTATTTCGAGATGATTTTTCCTGGCGGCGGAGGGAGCGATGCGGGCATCGTGACCGACAACGCCGGGGAAAAGCAATCGAAAGACGAGCAAAGAACCATTGAGTCCGAAAGTCACCGAATACATTAAATAATTTCTTTAAGTCACTTAAACTTTATCAATACCCCAAAATGACTATCAATCAGAGACAAGACGAAATAATCGCCGAGATGTCGGAACTCGACGACTGGATGGATCGTTACGCCTATATCATCGACCTCGGCAACACCCTCCCCCCCATCGCAGAAGAATTCAAAACCCCGCAACACCTCATCGAGGGGTGCCAAAGCCGTGTGTGGCTCAACGCCAATCTCTCCGGCGGCGGCAAGGTGGAATTCACCGCCGATTCCGATGCAATCATAGTGAAGGGCATCATCTCAATGCTTATTGATGTGCTGTCCGGCCACACGCCGCAGGAAATACTTGATGCCGACCTTTACTTCATCGACCGCATCGGACTTTCCGAACACCTATCCCCCACCCGCTCCAACGGCCTGCTGGCCATGGTAAAGCAAATACGCATGTATGCCCTCGCGTTCAAAGAACTGCAGGCTCACGGCAACAACAAATGAAAATTATCTTTAACCTCTAACCCCAAAAAAATCCTTAAGTCATGTTCAAGAACCAACCCAAAGGACTGATTCCCGCGGCACTGAGTAACATGGGCGAACGCTTCGGTTACTACATCATGAACGCCGTGCTGGTGCTGTTCCTATGCTCTAAATTCGGGCTGTCGGAAGAAACAAGCACCCTCATCTACTCTTTCTTCTATGCCGGCATCTATGTGCTAAGCCTTGTAGGCGGTCTGATCGCCGACAAGACACAGAACTACAAATCGACCATCATATGGGGGTTGATTATCATGACCATAGGATATGTGGTGCTCGCGTTCCCTATTTTCGCCACCAACGAAAACCACGTGTGGCTCCTGACGCTCACGTGCGCCGCCCTGTTCTTCATAGCCTTCGGTAACGGACTTTTCAAAGGCAACCTTCAGGCAATCGTGGGGCAACTCTACGACAATCCACGCTACGCCGCTCAACGCGACTCCGGCTTCCAGATTTTCTACGTGTTCATTAACATCGGCGGCCTAATCGCCCCCTTCATCGCCCCGATGCTCCGCAGCTGGTGGCTCGATGTAAACGGCATGGTCTACAACGCATCGTTCCCCGCCATGTGCCACCAATACCTTAGCGTGGCCGACACAATGACCAACGAGAACATCAACCAGCTCTACGCCCTCGCTACCGCCGTAGGCCACCAGGGCGCACAGAACATAGCTGATTTCTGCCGCGAATACCTCAACGTGTTCAACACAGGTATTCACTACTCGTTCTTCGCATCCGTGGCCGCAATGCTCATCTCCCTCGTCATCTTCATATCTACAAAGAAAGGACTCCCGACTCCGGCCAAGAAAGCCAAAGAGGAAACCGTCAAGTACACAGCTGCCGAAAAGCAGGCCATGGCAAAGGAAATCCGCCAACGCATGTACGCCCTCTTCGCAGTACTCGGCATCGCAATCTTCTTCTGGTTCTCGTTCCACCAGAACGGCACCTCCATGTCGCTCTTCGCACGCGACTTCGTAGACACCTCCGCCGTTGCACCTGAAATCTGGCAGGCCGTCAACCCCTTCTTCGTGATTGTGCTCACGCCCCTCATCATGCTCCTCTTCTCCTCGCTTAGCCGTCGTGGCCGCGAAATCTCCACACCCAAGAAAATTGCCATAGGTATGGGATTGGCTGGCGTGGCCTACCTTTTCCTCACCATTTTCTCCCTGATAATGGATTATCCCTCCGGGACCGAGTTCCGTGAGCTGATGGCCTCCGGCGTGACCGTTGTGAAAGCCGGATGGTGGGTTCTCATCCTTTATTATTTCTTCATGACCGTAGCCGAATTGTTCATCTCTCCACTCGGCCTCTCCTTCGTGTCGAAAGTAGCCCCCAAACACCTCCAAGGACTCTGCCAGGGACTTTGGCTCACCGCCACAGCCCTCGGCAACCTCCTTCTGTGGATTGGCCCGCTAATCTACAACAAATGCCCCATTTGGGTAGCCTGGGTGGTGTTCCTGGCCGTCTGCCTCGTCTCCATGGGCGCGATGCTCGCCATGCTCCGCTGGCTCGAGCGCGTCACCAAATAAAGTGTAAACTGTCCCATTTCTGTAATAACGGGATAAAAAAATAAAAAAGTTGGCGCACCATATTGCATGCGCCAACTTTTTTGCCTAATTTTGCATCGCTTTAGGTGGAGTTACCCCTGTAAAGAAGCACATATGCCTCACAGTGGTTCCGCTTGGGCAACGAAGGATTGTCTTATGGTGTAATGGTAGCACTGCAGTTTTTGGTTCTGCCTGTCTTGGTTCGAATCCAGGTAAGACAACAAAATATTACCGCGAGCAATTGGATGTTCAATCGCTCGCGGTAATATTTTATTGTACTTTGCCGGCAAATACAATCAGCCGGGATTACGATTTGGCCTTCTGAAAGGCCTAAGGCGGCATGAATGCCGCCTCTACCAAGTTTGTTCAAATCAGTCGATGCGGAGGGCGAAGCCGCCGCCGGGAGCGAGATGCACCTTGAACGGAGCGGAGGGATTCACCGTCAGGGTCTCGCGGCGGTAGTCGCGGCCACGGCGGTGGGCATTCACACCATCGCGATAGAGGGTGGCGGTGTGGCCGCCGGGGGCGAGACCAAGGGCAGCGAGGTCGATTGTGATATCGCGGGCGTTACGGTCGGTAATGCCGCCGACATACCATGTGGAGCCTTTGCGGCGGGCGGTGACGATGTATTCACCCATCTTGCCGTCAAGCACACGTGTATCGTCCCAGGTGGTGGGGATTTCGGCGATAAAATCGGTGCACTCCTGTTCTCGGCGGTAGTTGCTGGGGCTGTCGCAGAGCATATTAAGCGGAGAATCGAACACAACGTAGAGAGCTAACTGGCGGCAACGTGTGCCCTGGCTCATCGGTTCGGAGTTGCTCGGATGATAATTCCCTTGCGAGCCATTAAGCATTGCACCTTGCGTATAATCCAACGGGCCTGCAACCTGACGCAGGAAAGGAACCATCACATCGTATTTCACCTGGTCGACGCTCTCGGGTGCCCATTTCATTTGTTCGAGGCCGAACACACCTTCGGCATTGAGCACATTGGGATAAGTGCGGTTCAATCCCGCCAGATTGTGTGAGCCGTGCAGATCGAGCAACAGATGGTGGCGGGCGGCGGTTTCGGCCGCACGGTAGTTGAAATCTGTTATAAGCTGGTCGTCACGGTTCATGAAATCAATCTTGAAACCCTTGATACCCATGTCGGAATAATGCTTGCACACACGCTCCATGTCGCGTTCGAAAGGATAGTATCCAGCCCACAGAATCAGTCCGACATTTTTTTCGGAGGCATAGTCGATTAACATGGGGAGGTTGATTGCAGGCACCACCTTGAACAGGTCGGCGTTGCTCAAGTCCGACCACCCGTCATCAAGAATCACATACTCTATGCCGTTTTCCGATGCGAAGTCGATGTAATGTTTGTAGGTATCGTTATTCACACCCGACTCAAAGTCAACGCCATCGATGTTCCAGTTGTTCCACCAGTCCCAGGCCACTTTGCCGGGACGAATCCATGATGTATCCGACAGACGCGACGGCTCGGCAAGCAGATACGTAAGGTCGCTGGCGGCAAGGTCCTTGTCGGCCTTGGTGACAACGGCCACGCGCCAAGGGAAACTCCTCGGCCCGTCAACCTTGGCGAGATATTCCTCGCGCTCGGCCACTACGAGCTGGTTGGGGATGTAGCCGCCCGGCTGCACTTTTTTAGGATAGGGGGCGAAAACGCCCTTAAATGTAGTTGCGGAAGCAGCCGGATTCAGGAACATTCCGGGGTAACTTTCGCGATTCACCTCCGTGAAGGTCAACCTTACTCCCTCCGGCAACCCTACCGACATGGGAAGAAACACAAGTCGGCCATTATCGAGCTGCGATATCTTGGCCTCGGTATAATGATTCTCAAAATCAGCTCCGAGCTGCGACATGAAATCGCCTGGCGTTCCCCCTTTGACATAAGGCACAGCCACATCCGCATCCTGCGGGATGACATACTCTGCCGTCTCCGAAACAACGTTGAAAGGCTTTTTGTCCTTGCTGACGAAGCGATAGGCCACTCCGTCATCATAAGCCCTGAACTCCACGCTCCAACCCTTGCCGAGATTCAGCGTAAGCTCATTGTAATTATCACGAACACTGTCGGCACGATAGAACGGCGATGCCACCATCTCATCGACACTGCGGCGCGTCACCCCTTTCACTTTCGGCCGCGCACCGATTTCCAGCCCGTTCGACAACGTCATCCCCAATGCCGACGGCGCAATTACAGTGTCCCCGCCGAACGTAACTTCATATGTGAGTTTGTCGCCCGCATTTACAACAGCCTTAAGCAGTCCGTCTGGCGAGGCCAATTGATATTCTTTTGCATTAACTCCACCCACGGCCAGTGCCGCAAACATCAGATTAAAGGTAAGTTTCTTCATTAAGGATTCATATTTTTGAGTTAGTATATCCACATGTCCCCCACTTCCCGGATACAGCGATATTTTACAAAATAAACGAAAACGCTCCGTAAGCACAGATATTCACTATGCCAGCGGAAGATCGATGGTGAAAGTGGTGCCTACCCCCGGCTCCGAACGGCTCACAAAAATACGCCCCTGGTGGTATTGCTCGATTATGCGCTTGGCGAGCGTCAGCCCCAGCCCCCATCCGCGTTTCTTGGTGGTATAGCCGGGGTTGAACACCGTCTTGTGGTTCTTGCGCGGAATCCCCTTGCCGGTGTCGGTGACGGTTATGTGTGCCTTTTTCCCTTCGCGGACGGTGACAATGGTTATGCTCCCGGTCCCCTCCATGGCATCAACCGCGTTCTTTATCAGATTCTCAAGCACCCATTCGAATAACGGGGCGCACACCTTTACCTCCAAAGGCTCCGGCGACAACGTAACGCCAAGTTTTATGCGCGATGAGATTCGGGTGGCCATGTAGGATGAAGCGCGCTCTATCACTCCGTTCACGTCCTCCACCTCCATTTGCGGCTGCGACCCGATTTTGGAAAAACGGGAGGCAATCGTGCTCAAGCGGTTGACGTCCTTGTTCATCTCGCGCACCATGTCGGGGTCAACCCCCATCGACTGCAACAGTTCCATCCAAGCCATCAACGACGATATAGGCGTACCCAACTGATGCGCAGTCTCTTTCGACAGTCCCACCCACACTTTGTTCTGCTCTGCCCGCCGTGTGGAATTGACCGCATAATATACCACAAAGATAAACACCAGCATGACGAACAGCTGTATGTAAGGGTAGTAGCTCAAACGACGCAACAGCTTGGAATCATCGTAGTAAAGATGCTGTAGATTATCAGACGTGATTATTATATGGATAACATTAGCCCGGTTGCGCAAGTCATCCACTTTGCGCCTAAGGAACAGTTCATTGGCCGGTGTAAGCGCCCAAGGGGCGAGCGAATCCAGTTCATCAGGCAAATCGAAGTTACGGTGCATCAATATGTTGCCGTCATCATCCGTAAGCAACACCGGGATGGTGTGGTTGCGCTCTATTATGCCGAAAAGGAAATCGATATCAGCATCCGTCCCCACATCACTCTGCCCAATGTCGGCAATCTGCTTGGTGGCGTCAGCCCATATCTGCATCCGTTCCCTCTCCTGTTCCGCAAGGTCGTTGACCAGATTATTAGAAACGTAGAGAAAGAAAGCTACCAGTCCCAACGACACAACAAGGAAAGCTATCACACCAAAACGCCTGACATCATATATGTTCATAGCTCCCTGTCTTTTATGAATTGAGCTACCGCATCGGCAGTATTGGCACCAATAACCACATCGGCCTCGGCCTTGACCTGCGACAACGCATTACCGACAGCCACGGCAACATCGGCCACACGCATCATCGGAATATCGTTCAGGTTGTCACCGAACGCAATCACCTCATCTGCCCCACACATTGCAGCCAGCTCCTGCACCGCACCGGCCTTGGAGACCCCGGGTGCATAAAGGTCGATAAGCCCGGTGTCGGGTATAATCACATCAGGATACCAAGCGGCGGAACATTCGGTCACATCGCGCAACGCCTCGCAAGCCTTCTGCACAGATTTCACAGGTCCTATGGCAAAAAACAATGCCACGCGGTTCAAGCGTGCAGGCTGTTGGTCGAGATGAAAACGCTTCAGCTCCAGATGCCGCCGCTCCTGATAGAAAGCATTCTCCCTGCGCGTCATTCCAGCCGGATGATAAACGTTGAGAAAACTGTCGCCGCTAAGGCAATACACAAACGGACGCAACTCCTCCTTTTGGAACGTGTCACGAATCTTTTCGGCATCACCCTCGGGAATCAACCGGCAGCTCTCGAATCTCACCTCCTGCCGGTTCCACAACCCTGCCCCGGTCATTACAATGGCGGGCAACGGACGCACCGAGCCGTCAGCCGCCGTATAGACAGATTGTTCCACCCCTTGGAACAACGGCTGCACCGTAGCCGGGGTGCGGGCGGTGGCAGGAGTGAACATCACACCGGCCTTTACAAGCTCATTTATAATTTCGCGGCTGCACGGACTGATACGGCTGTCGCCCCCAAGCAGCGTACCGTCCAAATCAGTAACGTAAAGCGTTTTCTTCTTCATAATTTACCACAAAACTACCCAAAATCTCCCGTTCACGCAAATACCACTCAAACAAGTTCAAAGTTAATTTAACGAAATATTCGGGATTAAGGCGAACTATAATAGGCCATATTGATTTTTATTAGTAGCTTTGTCGTGGAATGGCGCCTATAGTGCCATAACCGATATATCTAAATTAACAAAATATGACATTTGAAGAATTAGGCGTCAACGAGCCGTTGCTACGCGCCATCGCCGAACTGGGATTTGAAAAGCCCATGCCCGTACAGGAAAAGGTTATCCCGCATCTTTTGAACGAAGAAGGTGATGTCGTTGCCCTGGCACAGACAGGAACAGGCAAGACTGCCGCATTCGGCCTCCCGGTAATCCAGCGGACAGACACCACACGCAAAGCCACACAGGCCCTCATCCTCTCACCGACACGTGAATTGTGCCTGCAGATAGCATCGGACCTCGCCGACTTCTCCACACATATCCCCGACCTCCGCGTGACTCCCGTCTACGGCGGTTCGAGCATCCAAAGCCAGATTCGCGCCCTGCGCGAAGGCTCACAGATAATCGTCGCGACACCGGGACGACTAATCGACCTCATCAACCGCCATGTGGTAAAACTCGAGGATGTGCACACCATAATCCTCGACGAGGCCGACGAAATGCTCAACATGGGATTCCTCGACTCCATCAACGAAATCCTGGAACATGTACCGACCGACCGCAAGATGCTTATGTTCTCGGCGACAATGCCCAAGGAAATCGCGAGAATCGCCAGCAAATATATGCACGACCCACAGGAGTTCGTAATCGGAACCCGCAACGAAGGGGCGGCCAATGTGCGCCACATATACTATATGGTCAACGCCCGCGACAAGTATCTCGCCCTGAAGCGTGTGGTCGACAATTCGCCCAACATCTACGCCATCGTGTTCTGCCGCACACGCCGCGACACCCAGGAGGTGGCCGACAACCTTATACGCGACGGATACAACGCCGATTCCCTGCACGGCGACCTCTCGCAGCAACAGCGCGACATAGTGATGAAAAAATTCCGCGACCGCGTCATCAAGATACTGGTGGCCACGGATGTTGCCGCACGAGGCCTTGACGTTGACGACCTCACGCACGTAATCAACTACGGTCTTCCCGACGACACTGCCGTCTATACCCACCGCTCCGGCCGAACAGGCCGTGCGGGCAAAACCGGCGTGTCCATTGCCATCATCCACTCCCGTGAAAAAGGCAGATTGCGCGACATCGAGCGCATCATAGGCAAGACCTTCGAGCGCAAGGAAGTTCCCACACCCGAACATATCATCGAGAAACAGCTCTTCTCGCTTGCCGACCGCATTGAGCGCGCAGAGGTCGACGACAACGAAATGGAGAAATATCTCCCCGGAGTTATGAAGAAACTCGGATGGCTCACAAGCGAAGATCTCGTCAAACGGGTGCTCTCGCTCGAGTTCCATCGTCTTCTCGAATATTACAAGGACGCTCCCAAAATCGACTTCATCGACGAGAAACCTCGCAAAGACAAGAAGGAACGCAAAGAACGCGGCGGCCGCGACAGCGAACCGCGCACCGAAGCTGAAAAGGACCGCCGCACAGCCTCGCGAGGAATGGAGCGCGTCTATATCAACACCGGCAAACGCGACGGATTCTTTGCGGGCAACCTCATCGAACTGCTCAACCGATTCGTGGACGGAAAGCGGGTGGATGTAGGCCGCATCGACCTACTCCCTGCCTACTCCTTGTTCGATGTCAAGAAATCCGATGCGCGCCGTGTGGTAGGCTCACTTAAAGGTGCCGATTTCATGGGAAAACGCATCCAATGTGAAATCGCAAGCCCCGACAAAGATTACAGCAAGGTGTCCGACCGCCGCTCGAAATCGAAGGAGAAAGACAACGGGTTCGATGACAGGCAGGCTCGCGAAGACCTCGGAGATGCCTACGACGCATTTGAAATATTCAAAAAACGAGGCCGCCGCAAAGGGCGCTGACAAATTTTTTGACAATGCAATCATGATACGGAAACTGACATTACTCCTGACTGCCATCCTGATGTGGCACGGAACCAAAGCCCTGACCGCTTCGGAGGCTTTTGCCGACGCACCTGCATCGGTGTTCCCATCCATCGACCGCATGACACGCCTCGATATGCTCGACTATTTCAACAGCGGCTCACCAAAGCCGTCGAAAAACGCATTCAAAGGCGATTCCAGGGTAATTTCAGTATCCGACAACCAGATAACGGTAGCGACCTCCGATGCTTCGGAAGTGTCGCTATCGCTTATACCCGAAAAGTCCGACACCATTATAATGGTGATTACAACCCTTAAGACCCCCGATGAGGACAGCAGCGTGCAGTTCTATTCCTCCGCTTGGAAAGAAATCAGAAAAGGACTGTTTCTTGTACCCCAACTCGACGACTGGATCCGCCCGGAGTCAAAGCACAAAAAAGATGACCTGGAAAACCTTTTCCCTTTCATCCTGGCACGCTGTTCCTATGAACCCGGGAGCGGCATCCTTACAGTGACCAATAACGTGGGCGGATTGCTCCCGGAAGAAGCCGCTGAATGGGCGGGCGACGCTCTACGTGCGAAGATTGTCTACCGCTGGGATGGCAAGAAGATGGTAAAAGTGAACGACTGATGGACAACAAATCGCTATCATTGCTGGAACTCACACGGCTCGTGGCATCGCTGGTACAGTGTCCTGAAACGCAGAACGTTTGGGTCACAGCCGAATTGTCGGATGTGGCAGTGCGAGGAGGCCACTGCTATATGGAACTGCTTCAGAAAGACGAGCGCGGACTCCAGGTGGCTAAGGCAAGGGGGGTG
>WSMN01000063.1 GCA_013316535.1 Muribaculaceae bacterium
AGGAGCCTCGGAACGCATCAGCGGAACGGCCTGGCGCATCATGTTCGAACCCATCAGGGCACGGTTGGCGTCGTCATGCTCCAGGAACGGGATGAGCGAAGCCGCGATAGAGGCAATCTGCTGCGGAGCCACATCCATGAGCTGCACATCAGTGGGAGGCACGATAGGGAAGTCGGCATCCAGACGAGCCTTCACACGCGGATTACGGAACGTACCGTCGTCCTCGACCGGGGCATTCCCCTGGGCAATCACCTGCCCTTCCTCCACCTCTGCGGTGAGATATGTCACATGGTCGTTGTCAAGGTCAACCTTTCCGTCAGCAACCTTGCGGTAAGGGGTCTCGATGAAACCGAGGTCATTGATCTTGGCATACACGCAAAGCGACGAGATAAGACCGATGTTGGGGCCTTCAGGAGTCTCAATCGGGCAAAGGCGGCCGTAGTGAGTGTAGTGCACGTCGCGCACCTCGAAGCCGGCGCGCTCACGCGACAGACCGCCGGGACCGAGAGCCGACAGACGGCGCTTATGAGTGATTTCTGCCAGCGGGTTCGTCTGGTCCATGAACTGCGACAGCGCGTTGGTGCCGAAGAACGTGTTGATTACCGACGAAATAGTCTTGGCGTTGATAAGGTCAATCGGGGTGAACACCTCGTTGTCGCGCACATTCATGCGCTCGCGGATGGTGCGGGACATACGGGCAAGACCCACGCCGAACTGGTTGTAGAGCTGCTCTCCAACGGTGCGCACACGGCGGTTGCTCAAGTGGTCGATATCGTCCACATCGGTCTTGGAGTTGATAAGCTCGATGAGATATTTTATAATCTCGATCATATCCTCCTTGGTGAGCACCTTCACATCCATCGGGGTGGTCAGCCCGAGCTTTTTGTTGATGCGGTAGCGGCCCACCTCGCCAAGGTCGTAACGCTTCTCCGAGAAGAAAAGGTTGGTGATGACCTCGCGCGCGCTCGCGTCATCCGGCGGCTCGGCGTTGCGCAGCTGCCGGTAGATATATTGTATAGCCTCCTTCTCGGAGTTGGTGGTATCCTTCTGGAGTGTCTCGAAGATGATAGAGTAATCCGAAGTGTTGGCGTCCTCCTTGTGCAGGAGAATAGTGCTCACACCCGAATCCAGGATTTCCTGGATATGCTCCTCCTCGAGAACCGTCTCGCGGTCGATGACAACCTCGTTACGGTCGATGGAGACAACCTCGCCGGTGTCCTCGTCAACGAAATCCTCCACCCATGTGCGCAGCACACGGGCAGCGAGCTTGCGGCCGAGAGCCTTTTTCAGGTTGGTCTTGTTAACCTTGAGTTCCTCGGCAAGGTCGAAAATCTCGATGATGTCCTTGTCGCTTTCAAGCCCTATGGCACGCAGAAGAGTTGTCACAGGGAGCTTCTTCTTACGGTCGATGTAGGCATACATCACATTGTTGATGTCGGTGGCGAACTCAATCCACGACCCGCGGAACGGGATGATACGGGCCGAGTAAAGCTTCGTACCGTTGGCATGGGTGCTCTGACCGAAGAACACGCCCGGCGAACGGTGCAGCTGCGACACAACCACACGCTCTGCCCCGTTGATGACGAACGTACCCTTCTCCGTCATATAGGGAATCGGGCCGAGATAAACATCCTGCACAACCGTCGCGAAATCCTCGTGGTCAGGGTCGGTGCAATAAAGCTTCAGCTTCGCCTTCAAAGGCACGCTATATGTCTGCCCCCGCTCCAGGCACTCCTCTATGGTGTAGCGCGGCGGGTCGATATAATAGTCGAGGAACTCGAGCACGAAATTGTTTCTCGTGTCGGCTATAGGAAAATTCTCGGCGAATACCTTGTAAAGCCCTTCGTTGTTCCTCTTCTCGGGCGGGGTGTCAAGCTGCAGGAAGTCCTTGAACGACTTGAGCTGCACCTCCAGGAAATCGGGGTAAGGGAGCGGATTCTTTACCGAGGCAAAGTTCACGCGTGGTTTAGCTGTTGATGACATCTATTACGAATGTGTTATTTGAACTCAATAATGCGTTGGAAAGAGAATCTGGGATGCGAAGCCATCCCGGCCTTTAATGACTAAGAGATTGTCTAAAACTCCTCGAAATCATCTTCAAGGAAAAAACCGGGATGATTTCTGCGTTTCAACAAGGGAGCCGCAACGGTTAAATAAAAATAAAGTTACATAAACCATCACAAACTATGTTAACACAGACCCTGTTGTTACGCAAAAAGGTTAAGCATCTGCCTTGAAGCAGATACTTAACCCGAATGCCTGTGGGCAGGTTTTGTTATTATTTAAGCTCAACCTCTGCACCGGCTTCCTCGAGGTTCTTCTTGAGATCCTCGGCAGCAGCCTTGTCAAGACCTTCCTTGAGTACGCTGGGTGCGCCGTCAACCATTTCCTTAGCTTCCTTCAAGCCAAGGCCGGTGAGTTCCTTAACGAGCTTTACAACCTGAAGCTTAGCGGCACCTGCCGACTTCAGAACCACATCGAACGAGGTCTTTTCTTCTGCGGCGGGAGCACCGGCAGCAGGACCGGCAGCAACAGCAACAGCAGCAGCTGCGGGTTCAATGCCGTACTCATCCTTGAGGATTTGAGCGAGTTCGTTTACTTCTTTTACGGTGAGATTTACGAGTTGTTCTGCGAAAGCTTTCAAATCTGCCATTGTAGTATGTTTTTATTTGTTTTGTTCTGAATTGTGATGATTAGTCTTCTTTTTTGGAGAGGGTTTCGAGGATGCCGTGAAGCTTGCTGCCACCCGACGTGAGAGCGGAAACAACATTCTTGGCAGGAGACTGCAACAGAGCCACAACGTCGGCGATAAGCTCGTTCTTGCTCTTGATGCTTGCCAGGGTGTCGAGCTGGTCTTCACCAACATACACTGTCTCCTCAACATAAGCTGCCTTCAGACGGGGAAGAACATCGTCCTTCTTACGGAAATCCTTCAGCAACTTGGCGGGCGCGTTGCCCACGTTGGAAAACATGATGGAGGTTGCACCCTTCAGCGCGGGATAAATCTCAGAGTATTCCCCTTCGACAGCCTCAAGAGCCTTGTGGAGAAGAGTGTTCTTTACCACCATCAATTTGATGTCGCCCTTGAAACATGCACGGCGAAGCTCCGAAGTGCGCTCGGCATTCAGGCCGGCTGTCTCCACCAGGTAGAAGCAGCTGTACTCCTTGAGGGTATCGGCTATTTTATCAATGATTATGCCTTTATCTTCCTTTTTCATTGTCGTCAATTGTTTTCTGATTAATCGTCAATGGTCTTGGAGTCGACCTTGATGCCGGGACCCATCGTACTCGAAAGATAAATACTCTTGATATATGTACCCTTTGCCGTTGCAGGCTTCAGTTTAATCAGAGTGTTGATGAACTCGCGGGCGTTCTCTTTCATCTGCTGGGGAGTGAAAGAAACCTTGCCGAGCGAAGTGTGGACAATACCGCTCTTGTCAACCTTGAAGTCGATTTTGCCTTTCTTCACTTCCTCAACGGCCTTGGCCACGTCAACGGTCACAGTGCCGCTCTTGGGGTTAGGCATCAGGCCACGGGGACCGAGGATACGGCCGAGGGCACCGATTTTACCCATGATTGCAGGCTGGGTGATGATGACATCCACGTCAGTCCATCCGCCCTTGATTTTTTCGATATATTCATCAAGACCGACATAATCGGCTCCGGCGGCCTTAGCGGCGGTTTCAGCATCGGGGTTGCAGAGAACAAGCACACGAACCTGCTTGCCAGTGCCGTGAGGCAGCGTCACAACGCCACGAACCATCTGGTTCGCCTTACGGGGGTCAACACCCAAGCGTACATCGATGTCGAACGATGCATCGAACTTGGCGTAGTTCGTTTCCTTTACTTTCTCTGCGGCCTCGGCGAGCGAGTAGGCTTTCCCGGCTTCAATCTTCTCTAAAGCTAACTTTTGATTCTTTGTAAGTTTACCCATTTCAATTGAAGTTTTTAAACGTTTTCAGGGAATGCCCCTTTTACGGTGATACCCATGCTTCTGGCCGTTCCGGCTACCATACGCATTGCCGATTCAACCGTGAAGCAGTTGAGGTCGGGCATTTTGTCGGTGGCGATAGTCTTAACCTGCTCCCAAGTCAGCTCCGCAACTTTCTGGCGGTTGGGCTGGGAAGAACCTTTCTTGATTTTCGCTGCTTCCATCAACTGGATTGCCACCGGGGGAGTCTTGACGATGAAATCAAAGCTCTTGTCGGTGTAATAAGTGATGATTACAGGGAGAACCTTACCGGCCTTGTCCTGGGTGCGGGCATTGAACTGCTTGCAGAACTCCATGATGTTGATACCCTTGGAGCCGAGCGCAGGGCCCACTGGGGGCGAGGGGTTTGCCGCGCCACCCTTAATCTGCAATTTGATCTGTCCGGCTACTTCTTTTGCCATTGTTTCAAAATCATTATTTAATGTTTACGAACCGCGCTGTCCGCCGCCGGATTCCGATGCGTAACCACCGGCAATGTCGGCACATCAAGCGCATTTACTTGCGAACGCTGTCCTTTAAGGACCTCCGATAATCGTACGTTTCGCGGTCTTTCCCTCGTCGGGTGGTCAGGCCGTCATCACATCCACAGACCCGTAGGCCATGGAAATAATCAACTGCCCTCCTTCGCCTGGGGAACGAACATCGTAAAACACCCCTCCGCATGGCAAGCCCCCTTCGCTCCGATTGCATGGAACCAAAGGGGTTCACTTCACGGCGGGTGCCTCATTCACGCTCAACCTGCGAATTTTCCAACTCCAAAGGAGTTTCGCGGCCGAAAATCTTGACCATGACCCTGATTTTCTTCTTCTCGGGCAACACCTCCGTGATTTTCCCGTTGAAACCGTTGAACGCGCCGGAATTGACTTTTACAATCTCTCCGACCATATAATCGTTAACGCCCTCCTCGAGAGTCTCGTTGATGTCATCGGCGGTTCCGAGCATACGCATGACTTCGCTCTCACGCAACGGCTCGGGCTTTGCGTCCTTACCGCGGCCTTTGAGGAAATCAATCACATTTGTGGTGTTTACCAGTTCGTGAACCACCTCGCCGATAAGTTCAGCCTCAACAAACACGTAGCCCGAATAAAGGTTCTTTTCCTTTACAACCTTTTTTCCGTTCTTAATCGTGAGAACCTTCTCGGTGGGAATCAACACCTGGAAAACATGGTTGCCAAGATCAGTGTTCTTCATCGCCCCTTCGAGCAATTCCTTGACCTTAGCTTCCTTTCCTGAAATGGCACGCAGCACGTACCATGCTCTTTTTGTTTCAGCCATTGATTTTATCCACTTTAAAGATTACTTGCCGAGGCTATAAATCAGGTGCATGATGTTGTCGACCACTTGATCCATGATGAAGATTATCAATGCGATAATCACGGAAGCTAACATCACGATGCAAGCGCTCTTAATCAACTGCGTCTTAGTAGGCCAAGAAGTCTTATAGCGTAATTCGGCATAAGACTCCTCTATATTCGTAAGTAATTTCAATTTCTTCATTTCGATTGCTTTGGCACGGGTTGAGAGACTCGAACTCCCGACACTTGGTTTTGGAGACCAATGCTCTACCAACTGAGCTAAACCCGTGTGTAAGCTCCGGCTTCGGCCTTCAAGCGGAATGCGATGCAAGCCTCCGCCGGAGCTGTATTGTTTCGATTATATCCGCGAACCCGTAATCACAGGTTCAAGAAAGGATATTAGTCGAGGATTTCGGTAATCTGACCTGAACCAACGGTGCGGCCACCTTCGCGGATAGCGAAGCGGAGACCCGGGTCGCAAGCAACCGGAGTGATGAGCTCAACGATAATCTCAACGTGGTCACCGGGCATTACCATTTCTACGCCTTCGGGAAGAGTGATTTCACCGGTAACGTCAAGTGTACGAATGTAGAACTGGGGACGATAGTGGTTGTGGAACGGAGTGTGACGGCCACCTTCTTCTTTCTTCAGGATGTAGACAGAAGCCTTGAACTTGCTGTGGGGCTTAACGACACCCGGATGGCAGATTACCATACCACGCTTGATTTCCTTCTTGTCGATACCACGGAGGAGGAGACCAACATTGTCACCGGCTTCACCCTGATCAAGGAGCTTACGGAACATCTCAACACCGGTAACGGTCGACTTGAGACTTGCACCAAGACCCATGATCTGAACTTCGTCACCAACCTTAACGATACCAGTTTCGATACGACCGGTAGCAACAGTACCACGGCCAGTAATCGAGAACACGTCCTCAACAGGCATAAGGAAAGGTTTGTCGATATCACGGGGAGGCAGGGGAATCCAGTTGTCAACTGCTTCCATCAGTTCCATAACCTTAGCTTCCCATTCGGGTTCACCATTGAGGGCACCGAGTGCAGAACCGCGGATGATGGGGGTTTCGTCACCGTCATATTCATAGGCCGAGAGGAGTTCGCGCATTTCCATTTCAACGAGCTCGAGCATTTCCTCATCGTCAACCATGTCGCACTTGTTCAGGAACACTACAAGACGGGGAACGTTCACCTGACGGGCGAGAAGAATGTGCTCGCGGGTCTGGGGCATGGGGCCGTCGGTAGCAGCAACCACGATGATTGCACCGTCCATCTGGGCAGCACCGGTAACCATGTTCTTCACGTAGTCAGCGTGACCCGGGCAGTCAACGTGAGCGTAGTGACGGTTTGCAGTCTCGTACTCAACGTGAGCGGTATTGATTGTGATACCACGTTCCTTTTCCTCGGGAGCGTTGTCAATCTGGTCGAACGACTTCACTTCAGAGAGACCTGCCTTCGCCAGCACAGTGGTGATGGCGGCGGTAAGAGTGGTCTTACCGTGGTCAACGTGACCGATAGTACCGATGTTAACATGCGGTTTGGTTCTTTCGAATTTCTCTTTAGCCATAACTTTGCTATTTTGATAAAATGATTAATCTCACTTAACCTTTTCACCCCTTCCGATGTTTTATCAGCAGAAGCACTCCAAGACAAGGGGAGAAACGGGCACCCGGAGCAACGCCCGGAAAGATGACCCTTTTCGCAAAAGCACCCCCCGCCCTAACCTGCCGCCTCCTACGAGACCGGCATTTGAAGCCGGAGGGGCGAACACGCCCTTGCTCTGAACGCTCCTTTAACAGCACACCACGGCAATGACAACGCACTGTCGGGGTTGTGTTCCTTGGAGTGATAATGGAGCCGATGACGGGATTTGAACCCGTGACCTCTTCCTTACCAAGGAAGTGCTCTACCACTGAGCTACATTGGCAATTGCTTTCATTTTTAGAGCGGAAGACGAGGCTCAAACTCGCGACCCTCAGCTTGGAAGGCTGATGCTCTATCAACTGAGCTACTTCCGCATCGGAATCCTTCGCCGCACCAAGGCAACAAGGAATAACCTCGCACCGGGCGGAAAGATTTTTTGTGGGCGCGGATGGATTCGAACCACCGAAGTCGAAAGACAGCAGATTTACAGTCTGCCCCATTTGGCCACTCTGGAACACGCCCAAAAACAATTCACTTCATTGCGTCTTCATGCCGATGCGTAAGTCGAGCCTCTTGTCGGATTCGAACCAACGACCCCGAGATTACAAATCACGTGCTCTGGCCAACTGAGCTAAAGAGGCAATTTTCAAAGTCCTATCGAGAGACACCCGGCTGCATTCAGAGGGGTTACCGTCTCATTTGCGGTTGCAAAGTTAAGCACTATTTTTCATTCCCGCAAACAAAATCGCAAAAAAATCAGCAGAAATTTCACTCGCCCGTTATCCACATATCATATCCGCACATCTCCATCCCTAATAATCAGCCGATAACAAGGAGCCCCGAAAGCCATCAGGCAAAAGACAAATTAATTTTAACACCACGATGCGCCCAACACAACCGATTTTTGCTAATTTTGTCACCATAAATAAAAACATACATTAGTCATGAAAGAATCCATAACCCGACGCCTGGCATCATTTCGCGAACTCATGCGCAAAGCCGGAATCAATGCCACGGTAATACCGCAGACCGACCCTCACCAGAGCGAATACCTCGCCGACCACTGGCAAGTTCGCCGATGGCTAAGCGGATTCACCGGCTCCGCAGGGTCGCTCGTGGTCACAGCCACCGACGCACTGCTGTGGACCGATTCACGATATTTTCTCCAGGCCGCGGAACAACTCGAAGGCACCGAGATAAAACTTATGAAAGACGGATTGCCCGAGACCCCCTCGATCACCCGTTTCCTTACCCATTCATTGGTCAAAGGTTCCACAGTGGGAATCGACGGCTCCCTGTTCTCCGTAAACGACACAGCCAACCTACGTGCCACCCTCGAAAAACGGGGACTGCTCCTCGACACCACATTCGATGCCATCGATAACATCTGGACAGACCGCCCCGCGCTGCCCGGCTCACCTGTTTTCATCCACGATGTGAAATTCGCCGGCGAGAAGGCGGCTGACAAAATACGCAAAATCCTTGCAGAAGCCACCGAGCAGGGAGCCACATCCATCTTCATCCCGGCTCTCGACGAAATAGCATGGGTGCTGAACATCCGCTCACGCGATGTCAACTGCAACCCCGTGGCAACCTCATTCCTCTACCTCTCCCCCGCCGGTTCCACATTATTTATAAAAGAAGAGAAAATCGATGCTGCAACCCGCGCATACCTCGCCGACAACGGAGTTGCCGTGGCCCCCTACGCCTCGGCTTATGAATTCCTGGCACAATTGCCCGACAACGCCCGCGTACTCATAGAAGCCATACGCACTTCAGGGCGCACTCTCGACACCCTGGGGCAACGGGCCGTGGTCGGGGCATCACCCGTGCCGCTGATGAAAGCCACCAAGAACAGCACCCAGATAGCAGGCATACGCCACTCAATGGAAATCGACGGAGCCGCCCTCGTGGGAGCATTCATGGAAATCGAGCGCATGATGCACAGCGGAGAAACGCTCACCGAGATGGCTGTTTCCGACATCCTCACACGATTCCGCTCGCAACAACCGGGCTACTTCGACGAAAGTTTCGAGACCATCGCAGGCTACGGCCCCCACGGCGCGATAGTGCACTATTCGGCCACCCCCGAATCCAGCTCCACAATCGAGCCCCACGGCCTGCTGCTCATCGACTCCGGCGCACAATACCTCACCGGCACCACCGATATAACCCGCACCATCGCCCTCGGCACCCCCACCCCGCAGGAACGCCACGATTTCACCCTCGTGATGAAAGGCCACATAGCCCTGGCCACGGCCATCTTCCCCGAAGGGACACGTGGCGGACAGCTCGATGCACTCGCACGCCAGTTCCTTTGGAAAGAGGGATTGAGCTATCTCCACGGCACAGGCCACGGAGTGGGACACTTCCTCAACGTGCACGAAGGCCCGCAGAGCATCCGCCTCAACGACGTGCCGGCAACCCTTGTGCCGGGAATGCTAACCTCCAACGAACCTGGGCTCTACCGCACCGGCATACACGGCATACGCTGCGAGAACCTCGTCCTCACAACCGAAGCCTTCGCAACCGACTTCGGACGGTTCTACCGATTCGAGACAATGACGCTCTTCCCCTTCGACCGCAATCTGTTCGACACAGCCATAATGACACCCGAGGAAATCAACTGGGTAAACGGCTACCACAACGAAGTGTATAACCGCCTCCTGCCCCTCCTCACACCCGAACAGGCCGAATGGCTGCGCACCAAGACAATGCCCCTATAACCCCGTTCAAACTCCAAAATCATACACATGCCACTCATACTTCCCCTGCGCGGATTCACCCCGCAGATCGGACGCGACTGCTTCCTTGCCGAAAACGCCACCGTGGTCGGCGATGTCATAATGGGCGACGAATGCAGCATCTGGTTCAACACCGTGTTGCGCGGCGACGTCAACTCCATACGCATAGGCAACCGCGTCAACATCCAGGACGGCTCCGTGCTGCACACACTCTATCAGAAATCAACCATCGAAATCGGCAATGACGTTTCCATTGGCCACAACGTGACCGTTCATGGCGCGAAAATCCACGACTACGCCCTCATAGGGATGGGGGCAATCGTAATGGACGATGCCGAAGTGGGAGAAGGTGCCCTTGTTGCCGCAGGTTCCGTGGTGCTGTCAAAAACCAAAATCGGCCCGCACGAGCTGTGGGGCGGCTGCCCGGCCAAATTCATCAAGATGATGGAACCGGAGAAATCGCGCGAGCTGAACCAGAAGATAGCCCACAACTATCTTTTCTACTCCCGCTGGTACACCCACCCCGATGAAACAGGCGAGTGAGCGGCCCCCTAAAAACAGATGCCCGAAACCAAGCACCCCGATGGCTGACCCCAACCTGTACCTCGACATACTCGACCTGTCGGAAATCAGAACCCTTTGCATTGAGAAAGGGCATAGGAGGACTTATGCCAAAGGGGAGTGCTTTCTCGGCGAGTCGGAAGTGCCACGCGAACTCGGACTGGTGGAAAACGGGTATTTCAAATACACCGTCAACACTTCCGACCGCACAGAGAAAGTGGTCGGGTTCTCTTTCGCCGGCGACTTCATAGGCCACATAAACTACTCCATGTTGAGGCTGCCGGCGGGAGTGTCAATCGTGGCAGGAGGCCCGGCCACGGCACATGTCATCCCCGTCAACGATTTCCTTGAGTTCGCCGAAGGGAAAGGGCTGAGGTTCTGCATCAACATAGAGGTCGCGCTCTTCCACACCCTCTATACCCGCTACAC
>WSMN01000064.1 GCA_013316535.1 Muribaculaceae bacterium
GGCTGCGCCGAGGCCAGAATGGCCAGCGCAGCCGTTGTAATCCACATGAGTGCTCGTTGCATCAGCGGATGTTTTTAGAAAATGAACTTTTGTGTGGTCTTTGTGCCGTCGGCTGCTATGGCGACGACGATGAATGTGCCTTTGGCCGGAACGTGGATTGTGGTGTCCCCGGAAACTTCCGAAGCAATGATGGTGCGTCCTGCGGCATCGAATATTGAGATGGCCACGGCTTCACCGGTTCCGCCGATGATGAGGTTCTCGCCTCTTTGGATAAGGGTGAGACCTTTTTCCACTGCCACGTTTGAGATTGAACCGCTTTGGCCGGTTTCCCACAGCAGCATGGGGAAACCGTTGCTCACAGCTGCCCATGCAGGGGTGTCCAGCTCGGCATTGAGCTTGTCGGCCATGGCTGCTGACCTAAGGTCGGATTCGGTTACAGCCTCTACTCCGTCCTGTGGGGTAATGGGCTTGCATCCTGTCAGGGCTTCGACATAATAACAGTTGGAGGCGGTTGCGTTTTCCAGTTCCCCGCAAATGGGGCTTTTGCCTGCAAGCCAGCTCGAACCTGGCGCCGCGTCGACCTCACCTGTGGCATAGCAGTTGGAAATGGTGGTGGATTCGAGCGCCCAGCCCACGATTCCCGCTGCCAGGAAAGCTCCCGGGCAATCTATCTTGCCGGTGGAGTAGCAGCTTGTGACGGTACAGTCGTAGGCCTGACCTGCGATACCTCCTGAATAGGAATGCCCGCTGACCACACCTTTGTTCACGCAGCCCGATATTGACATATGTTCGGCAATGCCGACGATTCCGCCTGTGCAGAATGAGCCGCCTTTTACGGTTCCCATATTGCAGCAGTTTTCGATTGTCCCGCCTGAACCGAATCCTACGATTGCGCCGACATTCTCGTATGCGGCTCCTTCGATGACCGACCCGGCTCCTATGTACAGGTTTTTAATGGTTGTCTGCGGATAGGACACTGCAAACAGCGCAGCACCCCCGAGTTCCGTGTCATGCGGGTGGACGGACAGGTTGTCGATGGTGTGGTAATCGCCATCGAATGTTCCCAGGAACACCTTTGAGTTCTTGACTATCTCGGGGTTATCGGAGGTTGTGTAGTCATCGTAAAAACCTATGGGAGCGAAATCCCTGCCGGCCATGTCAAGATTGGCGGCAAGGCGGAAAAACTTTCCTTCATAGGCTTCACCGGCGGTGACTGTTGCCTGAAAGTGAGCCAGTTGAGCCTCGTTTTCTATAAGGAACGGGGAGTTTTGTGAACCGTCGCCTTTAGACCAAATTTCCGTGTTGCCATTCCAGGCTGCAAATGCCGACATTGTCCCTCCGATAGACAGGGATAGCATGATAGAGTAAATTTTCTTCATCTGCTGTTGTTTATATGTAACTATTTTACAAAAATAAATATATATAAGTGGAATGGCAATGGTTTTTGCTTAAAAATGGTTAAATGGACTGGAGGATGTGATTGAGGTGTGGCATGGCAAAGATTTGTAAAGATTTATGTGAGGTGGTCTGACAGCTGCTTGGTCGGGTTGATTCACAATAATATAGATGGATTGCCGTTATATGATTGGTAAAATATCGGCATGACTCATCTTTACAATTCTATACATCGTATATCCCCATTGTTGCAACGGCTCATTGTGATGGTGTCGTTGCTGTGGGTGGGGTGCGAAGCGGCATCGGCACTCGATGTGTCGGTGTATGCCGCCAAATCGAGGCTTTCATCGGGCAACTGGGTGAAAGTTTCCATATCGTCTTCAGGGATGCACTGCATTCCCGAATCCTCTTTGCGCTCATGGGGATTTTCCGACCCGTCGAAGGTCAAGATCTACGGCTACGGAGCCAAACGCCTCCCCGAGCTGCTTAGCGATTCATATCTCGACGACCTGCCGCAGACCCCCTCGGAGTTCGTTGCTGGTAATGGCCTGTTTTTTTACGCCGAAGGCCCTGTTGCGTGGGTTCAGCAAGCGGAGGGCTATTTCCGCCCGGCTCATAACCCTTATACCGACCAGGGCTACTATTTTCTTTCCGACAGTGACCCCGAGCCGCGGCTTGTGCCTGCCAAGGCCGGTTCTCCGGCTGAAGCCGAAGGTGCCGCCGACATGTTCTACAGCAGGCTGTACCATGAGGTGGACGAGGTTTCGCCGGGCGATGCGGGTTTCCTGCTGCTTGGCGAGGATTTCAAATACACCCCGTCGCGCACGTTCAACTTCAATATGCCCGACCTTGTTGAGAGCGAGCCGGTGAAAATGGAGGTTTCGTTTGTGGCCTATACGGTCACCCTTGGCAGTTCGCTGTCGTTCACTGTCGACGGCAAGACGCTTCCTGCCACTGTCTCCGACAATATCTCTCATTTGATTGACACGAAATACGGTTATGGGGAGGAGTGTTTGACACGCAAGGAATTCCAGGTGAAAGGGAACGCCATGTCGCTTGGTATCAGCTACAAGGCGCGCGGCACCGTGAAGCTTGCCAATCTGAATTATATCGCCGTCAATTATCCGCGCAAGCTAAGGTTGCCGTCGGATAAGCGGCTGGTTTTTTATATGGACTCCGATAAGCGCCGGGTGCGGCTGTCGGGTGCTTCGAAAAGCACCCGTGTGTGGGACGTGACCGACCCGCAGAAAATCACCCTTATGGATGTGGCTTCGGGAGGCTCAGAGGTGGCCTGGCAGAGCCCTTCTCCCGCCAGATTGCGAACGTTTGCAGCCTGGGAACCTACGGGTGGTTTCCCGGCTCCGGCGTTCGTGGAGAATGTGAGGAGCCAGAACCTCCATGCCAAGTCTGCGCCCGACATGGTGATTTTCACACCCAATGAATGGCGGTCGCAGGCCGACAGATTGGCCGGGTTCCATCGCGAGGATGCCGCCGAAAAGCTGGATGTGCTGGTGCTTACACCGCAACAGATTTATAATGAGTTCTCAAGCGGCTGCCCCGATGCGCAAGCGTTCCGCAAACTTCTTAAGATGTTCTACGACCGGGGTAACGCCGGTTCGGGAAAGAAACTGAAGTATGCCCTGTTTTTCAGCCGCCCCACCTATGACCCGCGGCTGCACACGGCCAAGATTCGTGCGCTCGGTTATCCGATGCTCCCGGCATGGTTCACCGACAGAGGGCTGAACGATAACAATTCCTACACCACCGACGATATTTTCTCCTTCCTGGAGGATGGCTCCGGCGTGAACACCTCGAACGACTATCTTTCGATTGCAGTGGGGCGCATACCTGCCACATCGGCTGCGGATGCGAAGACGGCTGTTGACAAAATAATCAGCTATGCCGGGCGGCAACCCAAGGGGATATGGCGGAATACCATCCTGCTGACCGCCGATGACGGAGACAACGGCATCCACATGGAGGACATCGAGAAGATGGCTCATTCTGTGGAGCGTGTAGACAACGGCTCCCATTCATTCTTCAAGAAGGTCTATATCGATGAATTCGAGCTTATCGGGGGGCAGTATCCCGATGCACGCACACGTTTTTACCGTCATCTCGACGAAGGTGCGATGCTGTGGGTATACCAGGGTCACGCCGCCCCCTCGTCCCTGACGGCTGAAAATCTGGTCAACTATCGCGACCTCAATCAGTTCTACATCCGCCACTGGCCTTTTGTGATGGCGTTCACCTGTGATTTCATGCGCTGGGATTCCCCTGTGGTTTCGGGAGCCGAACTGTTGTTCAACAATCCTTCGGGAGGTGTTGTGGCGGCAATGAGCGCCACCCGCCCGGTGTATATAACCGAGAACGGACATCTTTCACGTTCGTTTGGTCGCGAGCTTCTGAAACGCGACGACAACGGGATGATACGCACCATCGGTGAGATATACCGCGAGGCAAAAAACGGTTACAGCGCCCTTGATGACACCGATACATTCCCCCCTGCGCCGACTGCAAACAGCAATAAGTTGCGTTATGTTCTTCTGGCCGACCCGGCGATGCGACTGGCAATCCCGTCCTATAATATAGTGCTGGATGAAGTGGCCGGACGCCCTGTTGTCCCGGTCGATGATACAGACGACCCGGCGTTGCTCATGGCACGCCAGCAGACCACTGTCAAAGGGCATATAGAAGATGCTTTCGGGAATAAGTTGGAGGGTTTCAACGGATTGCTCAACGCCACATTATATGATGCCGAATACAGTGTCACCACCCGCGGCAATGGCGACGGCAAGGACAAGATAGGCAAGCCTGTCACATTCGAGCAGCAGGGTGGCCGTCTGTTTGTCGGAACCGGCAAGGTGAAAAACGGGGAGTTCACCCTTAATGTGGTGATGCCCGCAGAAGTGGCCGACAACTATCGTCCCGCCGCATTCAGCATGTATGCCTACACCGAAAGCGGTGTCGAGGCCACCGGCGTGTGTCGAGACCTTTATGTGTACGGCACCGACCCCAATGCGGTTCCAGATACGGAAGCACCTGTGATAGAGTCGATTTATCTTAACCATCCCACATTCCGCAACGGACAGGAGGTGAATTCGGCACCAATGCTTATAGCGACGATGACCGACGACCGCTCGATGAACCTTTCCAACGCCGGTGTGGGACACCAGATGGCGTTGTATCTCGACGGAGGTGAAAAGACCTATGGCGATGTCTCGGACTATTTCACTCCGTTCCCCGACGGAACGCCGGGAGGCTCGTTGGCTTATCCTGTAGAGAATCTGCCCCCCGGGAACCATACGTTGCGCCTCAGGGTGTGGGACACGGGGCCGAATTCAGCCGAGGCTTCGGTTGATTTCGTTGTCGCCAAGGAGATAGCGCCTACGCTTTATGATGTGTACACCGATGTGAACCCTGTGTCGACAGAGGCGAACTTCTATATATCCCACGACCGTCCCGACCGCAATCTGACGGTTACGATAGAGGTGTTCAACCTCATGGGGCGCCCGTTGTGGACGGCGACGGAAACTGGCCGCAGCGACATGTTCACGTCAATGCCGCTGACATGGGACTTGCACGACGAGGGTGGACGGCGTGTGCCGCGTGGCATATACCTCTACCGCGCCACCATTTCCGATGACGACAGCGGGGAAAAGACTTCCACCGCAGCCAGGAAGCTGGCTGTGACAGGGCTTTGAGCGGTGCCGTAAAGCGGTTTCCGGCGTATGCCGGATTTTCAAATTATTGCAGAACTTCGTAACTTTGCATCTTGCAAAGGTTAATGATGGAAAACAGTCAAGATATGATTCCAGAACCGGCGTTGCGCCGGTTGCCATGGTATCTGGCCTACGTGAGCCTGCTGCGCGAACGGAGGGTGGAGTATGTGTCGTCAACCCAGATTTCCCGGGAGCTTAAGGTGGATGCCTCGCAGATAGCAAAAGACCTTTCGTTCCTTGATATCAAGGGGAAGACGCGCATAGGCTACGAGGTTATCCTGCTTGAGCATAAGCTTGAGGAGTTTCTTGGCTTCCGTCGGGAACACAGGGCTGTGATTGTGGGCGCCGGTTCACTGGGGGGTGCCCTCATGCAGGATTCCGGCCTTACGCGCTATGGCCTGGATATCGTTGCAGGTTTTGATGTGGACCCGGCTCTGGTTGGCGCCACGCGGCACGGGCTGCCGGTTTTTCATGTCGACACTCTTGCCGAGCGGTGCAAGGCCATGAAAGTGGGCATCGGAATCCTGACTGTGCCGGTGGAATATGCCCAGGATGCTGCCGACAGATTGATTGAAGCCGGTGTTCGCGCCATATGGAATTTCACCCCTTACCGTATTTGTGCCCCGGAAGGTGTGGTGATTTCAAATACCTCCATATACGCACATTTGGCAGTGATGTATAACCGTATGGAAGATAAGGGAGGAGGGAAAGCCGACCGATGAAAGTTCTTGCTGTGGAAAGGGTGGCCGGTTGCTGGCCAGAGGAGGCAGCGAGCGCGATTGCTGCCCGTGAGGTGGTGTCTCCGGCATGTCTGCCTGTGACCCTTTTGACGGATTCCGCCATTGTGCGCGAGGGTAATCCTGTGTTTCTTCCTGATTTCGCCGATGGATGGATGCTGTGTGTGGCACCATATTTTTCGATAGGCCGTCTCGGCAAGGGTATATCCCCGAAATTCGCACCGCGTTATGTGGACGGTTTCGGGCTGGTAGCCCGGTTGGTGCCTACGGACAGTAATCCGGCAGAGTATGCCGTCGCCGGTGCGCTGGGAGCTAATTTTGACGGGGCTTTGCTCGTTGGAAAGAGGTTCCCGGCCAGGGAATGGGCAAAAGATGACAGGTTTATGCTGGCTGCCGGCGATGACGGGCAGGATACGGTGCTGACATATGCTGATTTGCATTTGGAAGATACGGTGGCATTGGTCAGCCGGTATATGATGCTGAAAACCGGCGACATGATTATTCCGTGTGGCACTTCGTTGCAGTTCCGCGCGGAAATAGGATTGCGTGCCACGGTTGCCCTTAACGGTTTGCCGGCATTGAATATTAAAGTGAAATGAATAATCCAAGGAGTTGACCTTGGTTCGCAGGTGATTTTGCCATGGCAAATAAGCTTCTGATATAAAACGCACAAAATGAATCGTGAATATAAAATCTGCCGACAGGCTACCTGCAGGATGATGGCCGTGCTGGCGTTATTGGCCGGATTGTCATTTCTTGCGGACGCGGCTCTGGCCCCGTCATATTACACCTCGGAATCGGTTCTTATGACCGGGAAATGGGTCAAGATAAAAGTTCGGAATACGGGTATGCACCAGATTACGGATGAACAGCTCCGTGAGATGGGGTTCAGCGACCCGTCGAAGGTGGCTGTATACGGCTATTCCGGGCTTGCATTTGCCGATAACCGTTTGTCGTCGGACATTCCCGATGATTTGCCGCCGGTGCCGGTGGCGCGCCATAACGGGAAGCTGATTTTTTATGCCGAGGGTGATGTGTCGTTGCGTGTTGCAAGGGTGCGTGTCAATGTGGATGCAGATGCCCAGGAGATTGTGGATGTAAACCGCAATTATTTTGCTGATTACAGTACTTATTTCCTGACCGACGCCCTCCCTCTGCTGGAGCCGGATAAGGTTCCGTATGTCCCGTCCGGGAAGGCTCCTGTCACGGTTTCCAAGGGGATGTCCCATTATGAAGAGGAGGTGCAGAACGAAGGGCAGATAGGTGCCCGTTTCCTCGGGCCGACGTGTGGCTCCCGGCCTGTGCAGGATTATTCTTTTTCCATGCCTGGATACAAGGGCGAATCGCCCGTCGGAATGTATTATTTGGTTGCGTCACGCATCGACAAGGACACTTATGTGAAAATTGACTATCCTGGTGGACAGTCGGGCAACCTCTTGTTGAAGGGGCAGAAAGAGTCGGAATACTGCTATGCGCTGACTGCGCATTATTTTGCCGACAGGCCTGCCGTTGCCGATGGATATTCAGCAGGCGTTGACTTCACAAATATCGGTGCCGGTTATGGTGCCTTGGAATATTTCACGGCATTGTATCCACGAGGCAATGAACTCGGGGACGAAGCGCAATCGGAGTTCGTCTTCACATCTTTGTCGAGTGATGCCGAGATCGAGTTCAACGTTCCCGAAGGTGAGCCGTGGGTGTGGGATGTGACGCGCGGCGGTTCTCCCCGCAGTCTTGAGACTGTAGCCGCAGGCAGCGGTGCGGTGCGTTGCAGCTCGCCGGGGAGCTATAATCTGGTGGGTAGCGGCAATGCCGCTTATTTGCAGGTGTTCAACCCTGATGCAGACCTTTATGAAGTTGAGTGCATTGGTGATGTGGAATGCCCGAACCTACATGGGCTTCCGACACCGCGGATGCTGATTGTGGCGGCAAGGGATTTCATTGACGAGGCGGAACGGCTGGCTGAAGCGCACAGGCGGGTTGACAATATTGATGTTGCTGTCGTGCTGCAGGATGATGTGTTCAATGAGTTTTCGTCGGGGGCGCCTCATGCCATGGCGATAAGGCGTTTCGTGCGCATGTTGGCCGATAAGGAGCCTGGAAAGTTGCGTTCACTGCTGCTGTTCGGTGGGGCTTCTTATGATAACCGTGGTATCGCGGCATATGATAAGGAGGCATTCCGCCGGACATATGTGCCTGTCTTCGTATGTTCCGACCCCAGCACAGTTGGACATCGCAGCCGGAGCTACTGCACGGATGCCTATATGGGGATGCTGGCTGAAAATTCAGGTTCGTTCGACATTGCCCGAGAGTTGATGGGGGTGAATGTGTCGCGCATCCCGGCTCAATCGGTGGCCGATGCAACAACCTATGTTGACAAGGCTATTGGATATATAATGGAGCCGCCTGTATCGGATTTCAGTAACAGGGCATTGCTTATGTGTGATGATGGCGACCATCTGGGACATATGAAAGACGCAGATTCCATTGCTGCCATCATAGAGAGGATTTCACCGGCAACGACGGTATTCAGGGCGTATAATACTATATATCCGTTTAAAGGAGGCTCTGCTCTTGACTTGAATAGCCATGTTGTTGGTGCCTTGGCGAAAGGTGTCGGATATTTCGGTTATAGCGGTCACGCGGCATTGTCTAAATTCGGGGCGGAAGACATCTGGAGCATACGTCTTGTGAGAGATACGGAGTATGCCGTGCCGCCGTTTACGATGCTTGCCACATGCCGCGGGCTTTTCTTCGACAACAATGTGGAGAGCGTGGGTGAGGCCATGCTGTTCAAGAAAGGTGGCGGTTCCATTGCTGTTGTTAGTTCTTTGCGCGAAGTTTACAAAGAGCAGAACCAGGTTCTTAATCTGGCTGTAGGGAACGCATATTTTTCCGCTTCTGACGGATGCACGATGGGTGATGTGTTCCGCATAGCCCGCAATAATGTTATTGAATCGTGTGCCTCCTTGAATGGTGCCAACGAGCGGGTGAAGCTTGCTGTCAACACTTTGTGCTATAATATGGCAGGTGACCCGGAGATAAGGCTCCGGGTGCCTACGCACACCGTGTCTGTCACATCGGCTGCAGGAGAGCCATTGACCGCCTCCGAGACTACATTGGCCGCCGGAGAGCCTATTGAGATTGCTGGTGAGGTGAGGGATGCTTCCGGCGAGATTGACACCGATTTCAACGGCCGGCTTGTCATCGGTGTGTATGACGCGGAGAAAACCATGCAGGTGATTAACATCCATAGCACTGACAAACAAGAAGAAAAACAGGTGAAAGTCAGGATGGATGAGGACCAGATTTATGAGAAACATGCCGAGGTTCGCCAAGGCCGTTTCAACACGTCGCTTTATTTGCCTCTTCCTGCGCGCCAAGGGAGTGCCAACCGCTTCTCCATGTTTGCTGCGAACGATGACAATTCGGTTCATGCCACAGGCTCGATAAAGAATGTTGTCATAGGCAATATGTCCTCCGATGAGGAGCCTGACGGGCGTTTTGCCCCGCAGATTACGGAAATGTATCTTGACGACCCGTCGTTTGCCGATGGCGACCTTGTTGGCGGCTCCGTGACATTGTTTGCCACATTGGCTCCAAATGAGGTCGGGGTTGTCGGGAACAGCACTCTTATCGGCCGGTCGATGAGGCTTACCCTTGACGGAGGCCGCACGTTCAGCGAGGCTGCCGGGAGTTTTGTTTCTGATGTGGATGGGGGAGGCCGCCTGTCGTTCGCCCTTTCGGGCATATCCGACGGTCGGCACGAGCTGACGCTCACGGTGTCGAACTATGCGGGGCAGACGGTTTCGCGCAGCGTGAGGTTCGAGGTGGTCAACATAATGTCGGATGCGTCGCTTTCAGTTGCAGAGTACCCGGCTTCCGTGCAGGCTACCATTGATGTAACTCATAATTTTACCGAGACACCTTCCGGGCGTGTGGTGGTGAAGAATGCCTCCGGCGATGTGGTGCATACAAAGGAAAATGTGACATTCCCCTATGCGTGGGATTTGACCGGTGCCGACGGCACTGATGTGCCGGAGGGTGTATATTCGGTGGAGGCTTACCTGAAAGGGGGGATTCGTTATGGCTATGGCCGTCCGGCGGAGATTGTCGTCAGCCGAGATTGACAAGATGTTCTCTTCCAATGTATATTGCCGGTGGTCAGAAGTCGAACAACGTGCGCAGCACAGTTAGCGAATGCATTTTCCCGATGCCCGGGAAATGTATCTGATAGTATTGCAGGAGACGTTCGAGTACGGTGTTGCGCTGGAAACGCGACATTATGAAATATCTGGCATTGCGAAAATTCATGCGGCGGAGGCGGTAGGCTTCTGCCGCTTCTGTTGTCGGGAGGAAGCGTCCGTGGAGGGGAGGTGTGGAACGGAAAATGCCGTCGTTGAGGTCGAACACGGCTCCATCGGAATATGTGCTCCAGTCAGGTTCTATGCCAAGGAAATGCTGTAGGCGCAAGAGGAAGCACAGGTGTATGTTGGGACACTGTTTTTCCGATGCGGAGTTCAGTGCCTCGGTGGAATGGGTGATGAAATCATACAGATTCGTGTCCTGTTCAGGTTCGCGCAATAAGGCCGATAGCACATCGGCCATGAAAAGGCTTATAGCTCCTTTTGCCGGGGCCAGCGACGGGGAGGGCGACACCGGGCGTGCATCACGGATGGAGTATATATCCCGGCCGGGACGAATGTCGGCGATGCAGTCGAAACGCCCCAATGGCATGGACAATGCCCTTAACCTTACTGCATTGCGGGAGTTGCCTGCGGGCAATGCCAATGC
>WSMN01000065.1 GCA_013316535.1 Muribaculaceae bacterium
GCCGACATAATAAAGATTGCCATGATACGCATCCACCGCGAGATGAACGAACGCGGTATGCGTTCGCGCATGGTGATGCAGGTGCACGACGAGTTGGTTTTCAATGTCGTGCCGGAAGAGTTGCCGCAGCTCCGGGAGCTTGTGGTGCGGCTTATGGAGGGGGCGTTCACCGGCTCCGTTCCGCTGGAGGTGAGCGTCGGCACCGGGGCTAACTGGCTCGAAGCCCATTGATAGTTGTTAGTCTTTAGTTTTTAGATTTTAGACTAAAGACGGAAAGACAAAAGACTAAAGCGATAATACTGCCGGAAGCAGAGATTTATGATTCTCCACCTCTAACAGCTGCCAACTAACAACTACCAGCTAAAAACTAATGACTAATAACTAACAACTAAAAACCACCCCACTCAATAGCATGGAAAACCATCCCGAGAATAATCCTGAATACAGCGGCCTGGCCGTCAATGCCGGAGTGGCGCAGCCCCCGGTTGTCAACCCCTATCTGAAGCCCAGGCGAAGGGTTCCGTTACCCTCGGCCTCGGAGCTTGTGGATGGGATTCTGAAGGGGGATGTCACGCGGCTGGCACGTGCCGTGACGTTGGTCGAGAGCGTTGCTCCCGACCATCAGGCTTTGGCGCGTGAAGTTATAGAGAAGTGCCTGCCGCATTCGGGCAAAAGCCGCCGAATAGGTATCACAGGTGTGCCCGGTGCCGGAAAATCCACATCCATCGATGTTTTCGGGCTGCATGTGCTGCGCAACGGCGGCAAGCTGGCCGTGCTCGCAATCGACCCCTCGTCGGAGCGTTCAAAGGGGAGCATCCTGGGAGACAAGACACGTATGGAAAAGCTGTCGCAACATCCTTCGGCGTTCATACGCCCTTCTCCATCGGCGGGTTCGCTCGGCGGGGTGGCGCGCAAGACACGCGAGACTATAATACTTTGCGAGGCTGCGGGTTACGACAATATATTCGTTGAGACCGTCGGAGTCGGTCAAAGCGAAACCGCAGTGCATTCGATGGTGGATTTCTTCCTGCTCATCCAGCTTGCGGGTACGGGCGACGAGCTGCAGGGTATCAAACGCGGCATCATGGAGATGGCCGACGGCATTGTAATCAACAAGGCCGACGGCGACAACATTGACCGCGCGCGCCTGGCGCAGGCGCAGTTCCGCTCGGCGTTGCATCTGTTTCCTACTCCCCCGTCGGGGTGGACACCTGAAGTGCTCACCTATTCGGGCTATTTTGAACTCGGCATAGCCGAGGTGTGGGACATGATTGACCGCTATTTCGATTTTGTCCGTGAGAACGGCTATTTCGAACGCCGCCGCCATGAGCAGGCTCGCTACTGGATGTATGAGACCATAGATGCGGAGCTGCGCCGGCGTTTCTATGATGACCCCGACCGGGCGGCACGCATCGCCGATGCCGAGCGGCTGGTGCTTTCCAACCGCCTTTCACCGTTTGCGGCGGCTCATAATCTTCTGGATTACTAAAGATTTACACATTGCGATAACACACAAAACAAAAATATGAAGAAAAAACTTGCCATATACCGCAACGACCCTTGGCTGGAGCCGTATGCCGGTGCAATCGAGGGTAGGCATGAGGATGTCATCCGCAAGGAGGCCGATCTGATTACCCATTGCCATTCACTGAAGGATTTCGCCAATGCACACCAATATTTCGGGTTGCATCGCCAGGGGGACTGGTGGGTGTTCCGCGAATGGGCACCGAACGCAACGCAGATTTATCTCACCGGCGACTTTTCAGGATGGGAGGAGAAGCCGGAGTTCGCCTTGAAGCCGTTGCGCAACGGTGTGTGGGAACTTCATGTGCCTGCCGGCATGATTCACCACGGGCAGCTTTATAAAATGAGTGTTCACTGGCCCGGCGGGGAGGGGATGAGAATCCCGGCCTACGCCACCCGCGTGGTGCAGGATGAGAACACACACATTTTCTCCGCCCAGGTGTGGGACTCCGCGCCATATCGCTGGCATGTGGAGAATTTCGTGCCTGATACACGCCCGCTGCTCATCTACGAGTGCCACATCGGCATGGCGCAGCAGCGCGAGGGGGTGGGTACCTATGTGGAGTTCCGCGACAGGATTCTGCCGCGTATCGCCGCCGACGGCTATAACGCCATACAGATTATGGCAATCCAGGAACACCCCTATTATGGGTCGTTCGGCTACCATGTGAGCAGTTTCTTTGCCGCCTCATCGCGTTTCGGCACCCCCGAAGAGCTGAAGAGCCTCATTGACCGTGCCCATGAGCTTGGCATAGCGGTGATTATGGACATCGTTCACTCACATGCCGTCAAGAACGAAAACGAGGGGCTTGGCTGCCTCGACGGCACCGGCAACCTGTATTTCTACGGCGACCATCGCCGCGAGCATCCGGCATGGGATTCGCTCTGTTTCGATTACGGCAAGAACGAGGTGCTGCATTTCCTGCTGTCCAACTGCAAGTACTGGCTGGAGGAATACCGCTTCGACGGTTTCCGCTTCGACGGGGTGACCTCCATGCTCTATTTCGACCATGGCCTCGGCAAAGCCTTCGGCGGCTACGGCGACTATTACGACGGCAACCAGGACACCAACGCCATAGTATACCTCACTTTGGCCAACAAACTTATACATATGGTGAATCCCAACGCCATCACTATCGCTGAAGAGATGAGCGGTATGCCGGGGCTGGCCATCAAAATTAAGGACGGTGGCATCGGTTTCGATTACCGCATGGCCATGGGTATACCCGACTACTGGATAAAGACACTCAAGGAGCGCAAGGACGAGGACTGGCACCCGACATCCATCTTCTGGGAGCTTACCAACCGCCGCTCCGACGAAAAGACCATATCCTATGTTGAGAGCCACGACCAGGCTCTGGTGGGTGACAAGACCGTGATTTTCCGCCTCATCGACAAGGAGATGTACTGGCACATGATGGTGGGCGACACCAATGCGGCGGTTACGCGCGGCATCGCCCTCCACAAGATGATTCGCCTTGTGACGCTCGCCACAATCAACGGAGGCTACCTTAACTTCATGGGCAACGAGTTCGGCCACCCCGAATGGATTGATTTCCCGCGCGAAGGGAACGGCTGGAGCTACAAGTATGCCCGCCGCCAGTGGGACCTGGTTGACCGGGAGGACCTGCAGTATAAGTTCCTCAACGCCTTCGACAACGCCATGGTGGAGCTTGTGAGCGGCGTGTCCAATTTTCAGGCACTGGAGATAGAGAAACTCTGGGAGAAGGATGACGACCAGGTGCTGGCATTCCGGCGCGGCAACCTTCTGTTCGTGTTCAACTTCTCGCCGTTCAAGTCGTTTGCCGACTACGGTATCCTCGCGCCGGTGGGTAAATACCGCGTGGTGCTGTCGTCCGACGCGCCGCAGTTCGGCGGTTTCGGCAATATCGACGAGAAAGTGGAGCATCTGACGCAGTTCGACGAACTTTACCAACCCATCGGCAAAGAGTGGCTGCGCCTTTATCTGCCCGCCCGCTCGGCGCAGGTGTTGCGGCTGGTGCGCCCGAGGACATCCCGGAAGTAATCCGTAATTTTATAAGATTTGTAATTGTGGATAACCTTCTTTCGGAAAACGATTTGCGGGAGCTGCTCGACAGTGAGGCGGCGCGCATAAACTCGCCGGAGTTTATCGGAGCCGACCCTGTGCAGTTTCCCCGGCGGTTCTCTGCCGTGCCCGACATAGAGATTGCGGCTCTCCTTAGCGCGACCATTGCCTGGGGCAACCGCAAGATGATTTGCTCCAACTGCAACAAGATGCTTGCGTTGATGGACAACCAGCCCCATGCCTATGTGATGGATGAGGGATATGAGGATTTGCCCGACATGAACATCCACCGCACTTTCTTTGCACGCGACATGCGTCACTGGCTGCGCGGGCTGCGCGGCATATACTCGCGCTATGCCACACTCGCCGATTTTGCTATTGCCGAGGGGATAGCGGCTTCGGAGGCTCCTGCCTGGAGCCTTGTGGAGGCGTTGAACCGTGAGCTTAAAGAGGCCAACGGGGGGTGTGCCGATTCGCGGTGCTTGCCGCAGAATCTCGCCACCACGGCATTGAAGCGTATTAACATGGCGTTGCGGTGGCTCGTGCGTGACGACGGTATAGTCGATATGGGGGTGTGGAGGCATGTCCTGTTACCCTCGCAGCTCTATATCCCGCTGGATGTACATGTCGGTGACACGGCGCGGCAACTCGGTCTGGTCACACGCCGTGCCGACGACCGCCGCACCGTCAACGAGCTGACAGCGGCGTTGCGCCGCTTCCGCCCGGACGACCCGGTGGTCTACGACTATGCGCTGTTCGGAATCGGCATGGGGTTGTGACCCGGGGTGTTTCCGGCTGCGTCACCCCTGCTTTCACGTCCGATTCCCCGGACGTTTAGGTCTTTAACTTAAAATTTGAAGGATTATGTTTGAGATATTCGGATATTTAGCTGCAATCTGTATGGTGCTGGGCTATCTGCCGCAGGCCATCTACACTATACGCACACGCGACACCGATGCCATCGCGCTGCCTACGTTTCTGCTTATGGGGCTGGGTGCGGTGTTTTTCATCGTGCAGGGTTTTTTCAGTTACCCGGTCAACTGGCCCCTCATCATCACCAACTCCATAACCGGCCTCTCCTCGGCCATTGTCTTCGCAATTAAAATCCACAACGACTACCTCGGCGGTAAAAAGCGATAGGAGAGAATGAGAATAGGAAAGAATGAGAAAGAATAGGAGGGAATAGGAGTGGATGGGTGAATTGAAAAAAGATTGGGAAGGGGTTTATGGAAGGTTTTGGCTATCTTTGCCAAAGGGGTATGGCTATTCTCTCCCATTCTTTTCCATTCCCTCCTATTTTCTCCCATAATTAAACTGAATCCCAATTTTAATCAGCTGTCAGATGCCGGAATCCACGTCGTTTTTAAAGAGAAAAGGGAACTATGAAAATCTTTTGGTCTATAAGAAATGTTGTTGCATCGATGCGCTGACTTACTATTTCGCCAATAAATACTTTAACCGCACTTCGCGTACAATCGACCAGATGGTGCAAGCATCCCGGTCGGGTAAACAAAACATTGTTGAAGGATGTGAGGCGGCTCTGACATCGCGTGAAACCGGCATCAAGCTCTTGAATGTGGCTCGGGCGAGCCTTAAAGAACTACTTGAGGATTACCGGGACTATATCGTGCATAACGGATTGAACCTGTGGCAACCCGGTGATGAAAAATATGCGCAGGCCGTGAGGGCTTGCCGTGTACACAACGACCCTCGATTTTTTTCTTGAAGCCGCTTTGATTCGTTCTGATGAAACCGTTGCCAACATTGTAATAACATTGCTGCATCAGGCCGACAGCCTGTTGAACGGGCTGCTGCGCAAGGCGGAACGTGAGTTCCTGGAAAACGGTGGAATCCGTGAAGAAATGTCACGCGCCAGGAGGAACATACGGGGATATTGATAAGTTAATAAGTGTTAAAAAATGGGGGTAAATGGGGATATCGGATTGGATTAAGTGAAAAGGGTTATCTTTGCAGGCTGAAAACGCTGTTGAGGGCGGTGTGGCACCGATTGTTCGGTGGTCGCCTTTCTGTTGCGTTTCACAGATGCATAGTGTAGAGAATATTAGAGGTTAAACATTTTTTTTACATCAGTTGGCCTGAAATCTGCCCGGAGATTTGACCATGGGTCGCAGTCTCTGCGATGGTGAATCATGAAAAAGTATCTTTCTTAAACTTGCATAAGCTATGATTTCGTTGCAACCCTTGGGTAGCGACATGTTAGCATGTATATGTTATTGCGACTAAGTTATAAAAACTAAGTTATTAAGCCGAAATATCTTACTAACAATAAATCTTTAACAACTATTTTTTGAGCATGAAGAAACTTACCTTGTTGTTTGTGATGCTGTGTGGCTTTATTGCTGCGTCGGCGGAAAAAGTCTATTATGACAATAGCGAGACAAACTGGGATGAAGTGTGCTGCTATGTATATGGTGGCGATGGAGACGTTCTCGGCACATGGCCCGGAACGCTTATGTCTAAAGGCGATAATGGCCTTTGGGAAGTGGATGTGCCTGGTACACCGGCGAATATTATTTTTAACAATAATAACAAAGGAGCACAGACCGGTAATCTGACTTATAAAGCCGGAGCTACCTATGATTTCAACGGTATAAAAGATGAAGGCGGAGAAGGCGGCGATGACACATTTGTAGCCATCTATATGCCTAATAGTGCTAACGGTTATAACACAGTTGACGTAAATTGGCAGTTTGCCACTACCGATGGTGTCACATATACCCTTTCCAAAGAGGTTATCCAAGGAGGATTTGAGTTTAAATTGCATTCAGCCACTAACGAATGGCATGTACCCGCAACACGTGAAGGCACATTGATATCCTATGTCACAGTGCCAAGCAATATTATGTTTGCTGCCGGTGAGACCTACAAGAATGTTGAGTTCATCTACGACAGCAAAGCGGATAAACTGACTATCAACGGAACAACTGAAGGCGATGAGCCGGCTCCTGAAGTCGGGGAAATTGTTTCACTGTCATTGGTGGGTGACCAGTATCCTGAAAATGATGAGGCTTATAAGTTCGTGGAAGATGAAAGCGGAGTGTGGTCGCTGAACCTCAAGTATGGTCTGCGCGACGGCTTCCGTCTCGTCGGCGTTGATGCCGCCGGCAACAAGGTGTCGTTCTCCAATGGTTTCAAGGGGGATGAAGGCATCCGTCTGGGCAAGGAATATACCCTCACGCGTTCATCGGTTGACATGGGTCTCCTCTACAACACCACCAGCAACATTGTTGTGAAGTTCGTGCTGAATGAGACGGCTACGGAAGGCCGCCTTTCGTTTGAGGTAAACCGCCACGTATGGGATTACGAGGGGCTCACCATCTATTTCCGTAACACCCAAAACTGGACAGAGGTGAACTGCTATGCCTGGAACACCCACAATGCCGACAATCCCGATGCAGAAAAGGTTGAAAATGCCGAATGGCCCGGTGTAGCCATGGCCAAGGTGGAGGGTACTGACGACCTGTGGGTTTACAACAGCCCTGAAATGCGCTACCAGAATGTGATTTTCAACGGAGGCGGCAACCAGACTGAAGACCTCAACGCCCGTCTCGGCGGGATCTACACCCCCGACATGAACCGCCGCAGCGACCTTGACAATATTCTTGAGACTTTCGTGCCGGAGGCTCCGGCCACAACTGTGGTAAAGGTTGCCGGGGGCAACGGTGTGACACTGGAGGGTAATGCCATTAACGGTACGCTCACATCGCTGGGCGAGGAATTCGAGGTGATTGTAGAGGTGGCCGAAGGTGCCGATCATGCAGCCTATTATAAAGTCACCCCCGCCGTTGAGAACGGTATCGAGATGATGGCCATCAATGGTTTCGAGAAGGTTGAGGGTGGCAAGATCGCCGTGCCTGTAGGCGACGGTACGCTGGAGGTTGCCACTGCTGTTCAGGGTGTGCTTTCCGCTCCTGTAAGCTACAGCTACTCCGTGAGCAAGAACACCACCGGTGTGGAGAATGTGAGCGTTGAAGCTGACGGCATCGGGGCTGAATACTTCAACCTGCAGGGCGTTCGGGTGGCTGCTCCCGCCAAGGGTGGCATCTACATCGTGCGCAAGGGCAATGAAGTTGCCAAGGTGCGCTTCTGACGGTACTCCCCCCATATCGCATGTTGTTAAATTGTGTTAATAATGGGGGGGGTAAATAGGACGATTATATATTCTTTTACAAAAAAGAATTATTTTTGCGCCACAAGAGCCGAGAGTTCCCGTGGCGCAACCTTTTTTTGGCACTGCCAATTTTGATTTCGCAATAACCCTTTTGAAGGCTAATTGATTAGAGATTATAAGCCTGCTTGCATCGCACGGAGCAATGACACACAATGGCTTTGCCGTCCCACTGCCCGAATCCCCGTGCTGGCAATCATGAAAAAACTGACATCACACCGAATTGCATCATTGCATCGCCGACACCAAAATGGTGCGCCCCGAAGAAAGGAGGCGTTGTTGCCCGTGCATGTCGCCTATGCCAGTCTGCCTACCGACCTGAAATTAGTCCGACCTGAATTGATACATATCTTACTAACAATAATCTTAATAACTTTCACATCATGAAAAAACTAATCTTAGTAATGGCCACGTTACTATGTTCATTGATGGCTTCCGCCTGGACGGTGTATTTCCAAAATACCGCAGGATGGAACGGCGTGAAAATCTGGACATGGCCTGATCAAGTGGCCGACGGTTGGGATAACCGTCCGGCAATGTCACCGGTTGACGGCACTACCGATATTTACTCCTATTCGGGCACCGGTTCGCCTACCGGGCTCAAGTTCACCGAGGGAACCGGCAACAGGGAAACTGGTGACTTCAATTTTACGGACGGATGGCTGTATGACGCCAACGGTGCTGTCGGCGAATATGAAGGCGGTGGTGACAATCCCGGCCCGGGTCCGGATCCGGTTGAAGAGCTGCCAATTGCAGATGTAAAGGATATCCCCGCAGGGATTGAAACCGGTGTTGCCAAAGGTACACCTACCGGTAAAACCTATCATCTTGTTGGTGACGGAGGCATGGATTCTGAATTTACATGGAATGCGGAGTATGGATGCTATGCCATCATTTACGATATGGGCAACCCCAGCTGGTTCAAAATCAACGACGGTACATGGGACGAGAACTATGGTTCAGGCTCGGTCGTGAATTATGGGAATACCAAGATATATTCGGGAGGCGGCAACTGCACCGCCGGGGATATCAAGAACAAGAAAGTGCTCATGTTCTTCAGCCCCTCTGATTTGAAAATCTATGTCCCTACCAATGAGCAGGTGAAGGCGGCTATGGATATCCCGGTTGAACCGGAAGTTATCCGTGTTTGCAGCGACGACCTGGGCTGGGGCGAGGAAGCACCCGCCATGAGCTATGACGAGGCCACGGGTGCGTGGACTTATCGCATCGCTTCCGTTGCTGCCGGCAGCATGTTCAAGCTCTACAGCAACAAATATGCCTACGACAACGGTTACATGTATCTTAACCCCGATCCCAAGCCCGAGGGTGTTGTGCTGGTTGAGGGTGGTGCCGACCACGGGAACATCAAGTTCAACGAGGCATGCGTCAATGTTACTTTCACCTATAAGGAGGGCAAGCTTTCGATTACCGCCACACAGGCTCCTTCGGGCGACATCACCAAGGGCACCTATGCTTTCGGTGAGAAACTGTTCTTGAATTATCGCAACGATGCCGACACTTCGAAGCCTTTCCAGACAGAGGAGATTGCTTTCGAAGCCTGGAATGAGGAGACCGGTGAAGGGCTGGAGCTGTTCGTTTACCGTTTCCGTGCCAATTCGCGCGACGTGGCGTTCTATCTCACCAATGAAAAGGGTGAGGTCATCTGCAACAAGCAGGAGATGGAGGTTGAGCATTTCTATACCTACCTTACTCCAGGTGCCGTTGACGAGGAATATTACAACCACTTCACCGGCCTTGTGCTCGGTGAGGATTATCGCATCATCGTCAAGGCCGACCGACGCTCGGCAGAAGGAACTTACAACATAAGCTTCATCGGGGTGTTCCCTGTAATCACCGAATATCCGTGGGGTGCCACTCCCGAGGGGTTGCGCCTCCACTCCAATCTGGTGGACGGCACATGGCCCAATACCGGCGACATCCCCGGTCTTAACGTCAGCGAGGGCCCCGATTTGCTCTACAACGAGAACTCCAAGATATGGTATGTGGATTTCACCCTCGGTGCCGCCAGTGAGCTGAACAACGGCCAGGGTATGGGATGGGAATTCACCCTAACCGACAAATTCGGTATCAACTGGTATAAGAAAGATATGGAGATTATCCCCGGCGACTGGCAGGACGGCGCCATGGATCTCCAGACAGCTAACAACTACAAGAACTTCTATATCAGAGAGGATGCCGCACGTGCCGTAGGCATCGAACCCGGAACGGCATGCCGCATGCAGATCCGCCACAACGAGGCCACGGGCAAATGGCAGGTGCGCTTCATCGAGAAGCCGGTGTTCAGCGGTGACCTTTATATCGCAAGCACCGACATCAACGACGATGCAAGCCCTGTGCTGATGCACAAAGCCAACGACGTGAAGGGGCAGCCCATCGACGGCATGTATGTCTATACGATGAAATATACCGCCGGCAACGGGTTCCGTGTCTCTACCGATGAACTCATGGAACACCAGCTCACTATGGCTGTCAACAACGAGACGGCTGCTGCCGCCGAGCTTGTCACCCCCTACAGCTACCATGACCAGAACAACGAGACTGCCGATGCCTGGACAGTGGCCGGTGACCCCCGGATGATTTCAGTTGTTGTCAACCACAACACGGGTACGCTCCGTGTCTACAGCCCCTCGG
>WSMN01000007.1 GCA_013316535.1 Muribaculaceae bacterium
GTCTCCGCAGAGGAACGGTCGCCCCGCCCGTAGGCGTCGCGCATTTTGGCGAGCTGCTCGCGGGCGGAATTAACCTTGGCGAGGTTGTCCATGTATTTGTGCATGGCCTCGCGTGCCTGCGGTGTTCGGAAATCGGAATAATTGGTGTAGACACCGCGTCCGGGTATGGATATTTCGAATTGCTTCGTCCGGGAGTTATGTTCGCTCCTTATGGCGAGTATGCGGTCGATTATGGCACGGCGGTCGGTTCCGGGGTTCCATGTGTCGCGTATCGAGTTCAGTCTTGCCCGTGAAATCAGTTCCGGGTTTTCGGGGTCGACGTTGCGGCGCAGTTCCTGCGGGATAAATACATAGATGGTCACCTTGCCGGGGATGCGGTTGCGGTCGGTCGCCCACCATCCGGCACCGGTAAGTTCGTCGATTGCGAGCATGTAGTCATCATAAGGGGAATTATATGGCATTCCGAGATTCTGTGGTTGGAGGAATCCATCGTCGCCGCGTCGGGAAATGAAGATATCGAGTCCGCCCAGGGAGTTCTCCCCGTCGTTGGCATAATAGAGTGTTATGCCGTCGGGCATAAGGAATGGATAGTTGGCATCCCCCCCTTCGCCGAGGTCTGCTCCTAACGGGGAGGGTGTCTCCCATGTGTCGCCGTAGAGTTCCGACGTGGAGTATAGCGCGAAGTTCCCTGCGCTGTCGGGTGCGGCCCAAATCATTTGCCTTCCGCTCTCGGGCTCATAAACCACGGTGGGTTCGGCAGCTTCGAAAGTCTCCGGCAGAACTGACGCGGGGTTCAGGGAACCGCTTTCCGGGGAGAGCTTGTAATGGCGGAAAAAATCTTCCGCATCGACAACCAGTGAGTCAACCACTTCGATTTGCTCTACACGTCCAAGCATGTTCTCTGTTCGGTCAATCCGTTGGTCGAGGTCGCCGGAATTGTCGGTATGGATTGTGCGTTTGCCTTTTTTGAGCAGTTTGCGGTAGTCCTCGAGCAATGCACGTGCATCATCCACCCGGTATTCGGTATTGGCCATCTCGGCCAAGGCGAGTACAGCCTCACGGTTACCTTTTTTTCTTGCCGAAGTATATGCGGCAAGTGCATCGGCATCATTGCCGGTGGCGAGGTATAACTCTCCGAGCAGCAGCGGGATTTCGGCGTTTCGCGGTTGCTCTGTCTCGAGCTGCTGTAGCATGGCGATAGCTCCGGCGGTATCTCCGTCCTCGGCAAGCTGCTTTGCCTCTTCAAACGATGCGCCTTTCAGGGTGAATGCCCCGGTTATCAATAGCAGTCCTGAAATTAGTGTTCTTGTCTTCATGCTGTAGAGACGCCATTCATGGCGCCTTTTGATTTTTTAGGTGAAATGGGAGGGAATGGGAGCGAATAGGGGGGATGGGTAAGGATGTGGGATGTGGCTGCTGTCACAACTTTACACCTTTCTGCCCCAACGGATGCAGGATTCTCATTGACAGGTCGAACAGCAGGTCGTAGGGGTCGAGGCGTGAGCCGTTGCCTTTTGAGGCTGCATCGAACTTCCGTAGCAGCCCGATTATCTCAATCACTTCCCAAGCCCCATAATGTTGCATCCCGGCGCGTATGTCCTTGAGTTGCCACGGGGAGCGGAACCCGAGAGCCTGCATAAGTCCGTGTTCACTTTTGTCGGCGGTGTAATAGGCTATCAGCAGGTTGGAGAAGAAATTGAACAGTACCACTGCAAGCACTTGCACCGGGTTGGCCTTGGGATTGCTGCGGAAATACCTCAGAATGGTCATCACTCTGGCTGCATCCGCGTTGGCAATGGCGTTGAGGAATTCGAAATTGTTGTAATCCTTTGAAATTCCGATGTTCCGCTCAACTGCTTCAGGTGTTACCATTGCCCCGGTGCCGAGGGTGACAGTGAGTTTGTCGACTTCATTATATATGCGGGACAGGTCTGTGCCGATAAAATCGCACAGCATGGTCAGGGCTTTGGGGTCGACTGACAGCCCCTTGTTGCGTATGAATTCCGAAACAACCGAACCTATGTTGCGGTCTGTGAGTTTTTTCGATTCAAACACAATGCCGCCTCCGGCTTTAATGGCCTTCATGAATTCAGCCCCCTTGGCTTGTTGTCCCCGGAAACAGAGGCATAGAACCGTGGTTGGAGCCGGATTGGCGGCATATTCGGCGAGTGCGTTAAGGAACGAGGCTCCCGCTGTCTGCACCTCTTTGACTATCACCACCTGACGGTTGGAGAACATTGGGTAGCGGCGGGCGGCGTTAACAACGGTGCGTGGGGAATCCAGTTCGGGGGCATACAGCACCGAGAGGTCGAAGTCGCGCTCACCTTCCGGCACTATCGACTCGAACTGCTCCACGAGGGCATCGATGTAATAGCCCTCCTCGCCGTGGAGCAGATACACGGGTGCCGGCCGGCCTGCGCGCAGGTCGCGGCAAATGGACTGGAATGTTGGTGTTTCTGCCATTGTGGGAGGGGTGCGCGCCTTGTGACGCGGATAATCGGATAATTTTGTGTAAATTTACACAGAAATCTCAAAACCGCGAAATAGAAAATATTAAAAGCTGTTGCAGTGCTTGAATTGCCACCATTGAATCTTCCTGCGGCTCAATTGCAGTGCAAGATATGCGATGACGGTGTGCGGCGTGTCTATGATGCGTTGCGCCGGAAGTTCGTTGCACTTACCCCGGAGGAGTGGGTGCGGCAGCATTTCGTGGCCTACATGACCGGCGAACTGGGCTATCCTGCAGCATTGATGGGAAATGAGGTGGGCATAACCCTCAATGGGACTTCGCGCAGGTGCGATACCGTCCTGTTCTCCCGCAACGGCCTGGTTCCGCTTATGATAGTAGAGTATAAGGCACCGCACATAGAAATCACACAGCGTGTGTTTGACCAGATTGTGCGCTACAACATGGTGCTCCATGCCCGTTGGCTCGTGGTTTCCAACGGTATGCGTCATTTCTGCTGCGAAATAGACTACGAAAAGCGTGGGGTGCGTTTTCTCCCCAATGTTCCGCGTTACGCGGAACTGTGAATCATGTAGAGCCGCCATTCATGGCGGCTTGTAACCTTAAAACAGGCATGGCAAAAACATGCTTGTGAAAGAAAAGTTACAAGCCGCCATGAATGGCGGCTCTACATGTGGCGTAGGTTGTTATTCGCCGGGGATGATAGCGTCGCTGGGGCAAACCTCTGCGCAGGTGCCGCACTCGATGCATGTTTCGGGGTCGATAACATAGATTTCGCCTTCCGAGATAGCCTCAACGGGGCAGTTGGGGAGGCAGGTGCCACAAGCTACACACTTGTCGGTAATTACGTAAGCCATTGTTGTGTTTGTTTTTATGAGTAAAAATTTTTTTATCGCAATGAATGCGTTGCAAAGATAAGCAAAATTGCTCTCCCGCCATCGCAAATCCGGCTAAAATTTTTGCCCGCTTGAAAAATAAGGGGTCAACGTGAAAACACGGTTGTTCAATTGTATTTCATTACATCGCCTTTATCATTCTTTACCCATCCTGTTACTGCACGCAGAATCTGCGTTCTCTGCGAGAGATATTTCAACCATCATACATAGGGGGTGTAACGTGAAGGCGGGGACGGCTTGCCTGTTCCCGGCTGGCCGTCCCCGCCATATTGCGATGTTTTGTGTGTTTAGAACTTGTAGGCTATGCCAAGAAGAATTGGCATACGGTTGAAGTCCTTCATGTATTGGTATTTGATTTCGAGGTTGAGCGACAGGTTCTCGGTGAGATCATATTCGCCGCCGACACCGATGTTGAACACGAAGCGGCTCACGGATTCCGATTTGCCTTTCATCTCCTTGCCTGCTGCGCCCAATGTTTCGTCATAGAGGTCTTCAATCTGGTCCTTGGCATAACCGGGGAGTTGGTTGAACTCGTTTTGGGACATGCCGGACATGCTAAGGAAATCATCAAATGACATACCTTTTATTGCAGCACCCAAATCCTGTGTGAGGCTTGCATAGCCGAGGCCTACAAGGGGATAGATTTTGAAATTGTCGGCAACGGGGATGAGGTAATGGCCGTTGACTGTGACATCAAACACGCTGATGCCTTTGGCTTTGAAACCGTATTCGAGGTCTACTTCGCCACGGATGGCATCGGTAATTCCGTATTGGAATTTGGCACCGAGCTGGAAGTTGGTGGCTTTGAGGTTGCTTTCAAGGCTGGGGACAACGCCGAGGTTGATTCCTGCTGCCATTTGTCCCTGCTGTGCGAATGCTGCACCTACGGTTGCCACTGCCATGGCGAGTGTTAGAAGAATCTTTTTCATTGCTTTTGTTGTTTGTTGTGCCGTTGGCTCTGCCGGCACTGTGTTTTCGATTCAAGTTAGGGTTAAAGAAGCCTGCTTTCTGAAGCGGAGCCACGGTTGGGAAAACCCATGCACCGCGCCACGGAAAACTTTGCGGCGGAACCATGCTCTCTCCGAATTGCTGATTCCGCTGCAAATATACTTAAAAAATATTATCTGACACTAAACAAATGTTAAGAACCTCATGGAAAATTATTACATAACTCTCCTCTTTGGAGGTAGCCAATCGGTTTCGATGGCCGGATGGTTAATATAGGTTAAAATTTGGCAATGGGAGCAAAAATGGATTATTAAAAATGTATTTTTGCAATCGAAAAAACGCTGTTGGGCGTCAAAAAGAAACGTTATAGTTCATTTTACTCAAAAGGTGCTTATGAAGAAAACATTACTAACCCTTACTGCTGTTCTCGCCGGTGTTGTGGGCTATGCAGCTGTTGGCGATACTGCCGTCATTGACGGCATCACCTATACGGCCACTTCTGACAGTGAGGCCGAAGTGAGCAAGGGGGATAATACGGTTTCCCGCGCTGTTATCCCCGCTATGGTGGAAATCGATGGTAAGCGGCTATCGGTGACGGCTATCGGTGAATCCGCGTTCTACTACTCGAAGATAGTTTCTGTAGAGCTCCCCAATTCCGTTGCGGAGATTAAGGCGATGGGCTTTTATAATTGCGATCTTGCCTCCATAAAATTCGGGACCGGTCTGAAGGCTATCCGCAGATATGGGTTGGCCTATACCAAGCTTACCTCCATAAGCCTCCCTGAAGGCCTCGAGTCTATAGGCGACAGCGGATTCTTCGGCTGCAAGACACTCTCGTCAGTGGAATTCCCGTCTACACTCAAGGAAATAGGCACGAGCTGTTTCTATAAAGTCCCGGTTACCAAGGTTCTGCTTCCGGCAGGCCTTGAGGTTCTCGGCAACAAGGCATTCCTCGAATGTAACAGCCTTTCCGAGGTCACCCTCAATGAGGGGCTCGTGTCCATAGGGGACGGTACATTCTACAAAACAGCCATTACTTCGATCTCCATTCCGGCATCGGTGAAATCTATCGGCGAGGAAGCTTTCTACGACGCTCCGATCGGGGACATCACCATAGGGGCTAATGTGGAAAGCGTTGGCGCCGGTGCATTCGCAGGCACCGGCATAGAGGCGTTCAAGGTAGATCCGGCCAACAGGCACTTCTCTGTTACAGATGGCATTCTCTACAGCGCCGACAAACGTCTCCTCATAGCTTTCCCGGCCAAGTGCACCATTACTGAACTTAGCTTGCCCTCTGAATGTATCGGTATCTCTGGGGCTGCCTTTGACCGCACGGGCATTCGGAAAGTGACGTTAGGCTCCAAATTCCGTGCCATCGACGGCTTTGCGTTCTGCCAGTCGAAGCTTTCGGAAATCAATATGCCGGAAAGCCTCGTGTTCATAGGGGAGCAGGCTTTTGCCGGGACCAATCTAAGCAGTGTGAGCCTCCCCGGGGCGCTTCCTGAAATTCAGAATGCCGTATTCGCCGAGTGCAAGGCTCTTTCGTCTGTCACCATCCCGGCAAGTGTGAAGTACATTGACATACGCGCGTTCTACAACTGCACATCGCTGGCTACCGTCAATTGTGAAGGCATGACCCCTCCCGAGCTCGAAGATTGGTACGAGGCCTATGAATCACCGTTCTACCAGATTCCTTCTGCCGCTGTATGCAACATTCCCGTCGGAGCGGCCGCCGCTTACAAGGGAAGTTCGTGGAAGAGCGTGTTCTCTTCGTTCAATGAATCGCTGCCCGCAAAGGTGACGCCAACGGCACTCGACCCGGCTGAAAACAGCAAGCTAAGCTCCTTCGATGGCGTTACCATGACATTTGCTTCCGATATGACGATAGTCAAGAAAAATCCCGCTGTCCGGGTTATAGAGGGTCCGCTTGTTGCCGGTGTACCCGTAGGGGATGCCGTTTCTGTCGATGAGTGGTATCTTACCGCCGGTTCGGCGTCCACGCTTCGAATATGGCCTGCCGATTACGACGGCTACACGAGCCCCTTCAACATGGAAACGGGGAAGGATTATTTCGTGATAATTCCCGAAGGTATATGCAAGGACGCTTCCGGTTCATTCAACGAGAGGATGGTTATACGCTATCAGGGCTGCTATGAAACACCCAAAGTGGAAATCACTTCCATAACCCCGGCCGACGGAGAGGCGGTGGAACAGCTGTGCAATTTCACATTCACATTTGCTGAAAAGGTGAACCTCCAAAGCTCCAGGCTCTCGGATATAAAGGTGATGAAAGGCAGCGTGGATGGTGCGGAGATCCCGGTTGAGCAGTGGTGGGCTGCCGGAGGTGTCACTTCGGGTACGAGCATCTCGGTATTCGCCGGGGATGAGTACGATGGCTATACAATGCCCATAAGGCTTGAGGACGGGGTTGATTACTACGTAATTATTCCGGCTGCGCTCTTCCGTCTGTCGTCATCCTACAGTGCCGCCAACGCAGAAATCGTCCTGCATTATAATAACGGGAAAAGCGGTATAGACGATATCAGTGCAGACAATGAAGCCCCGGTGGAATACTACAACCTCCAGGGTGTCCGTGTGGAAAATCCCGCTGACGGTCTCTATATACGCCGTCAGGGCAACAAAACGGAGAAAGTCTACGTGAAGTAAGGAGGGCGTTGCAATCCTGACACGCATGCCCCGAAGATAACGCCAAGGATTGGTTATCGCACCTGATAATCTAAAGTCGTAATTGATAACCCACACATCTTTAGAGCAATTATTCAGTCCCCCTTAAGACAATCTCTTGGGCGACTGAATGGTTGCTCTAAAAAACGGCTCAAGTCGAAAATTCGGTGCATAAAAATTCTGTGACCGGAGCAGTAGAGACGGCATTCATGCCGTCTTGTAGCTTCAGATTGATGATATCCAGCCTATTGCTATGTTACAAGAGGGCATGAATGCCGTCTCTACTGCGATTGAATTTACGCAAATACACTGCATTTTCAGCTTTCCAAAAAAAATTTGCGGCGGAACTTCACCTGTTTGTGATGGATTCCGCCGCAGCTATACCGGAATTATCTTAATTACAGCTAATCAAATGTTTTTGTTTTGCACATTCTGTTAAAATGTATATTGCATTTAAGGGTAATGAGCTTTTAGACAATTTCTTAGCCGGGTTGGTTTACTCCCACTCTATTGTGGCCGGTGGTTTGGAGGAGATGTCATAGCATACGCGGTTCACCCCTTTGACGTGGTTGATGATTTTATTGGACACCTCGGCAAGGAAATCGTAGGGGAGGTGTGCCCAGTCGGCGGTCATGGCATCGGTAGAGGTGACGGCACGCAGGGCCACGGCGCGTTCATAGGTGCGTTCATCGCCCATAACTCCCACACTCTGCACCGGCAGGAGTATCACTCCGGCTTGCCACACCTGGTCGTAAAGATCCCAGTCACGCAGCCCTTGGATGAAAATATGGTCGGCCTCTTGCAGCACGCGCACTTTCTCCGGGGTGATGTCGCCGAGGATTCTGACTGCAAGGCCGGGACCCGGGAAAGGGTGGCGTTTGATAAGGTGTTCCGGCATTCCGAGCGCACGCCCTACGGCACGCACCTCATCTTTGAACAACAGTCTCAACGGCTCGCATAGCTGAAGGTTCATCTTTTCGGGCAGACCGCCTACATTGTGGTGGCTCTTTATCACAGTGCCGGTTATGGAGAGGGACTCGATGCAATCGGGATAGATGGTGCCTTGGGCAAGCCATTTCACATCTTGAATCTTGTGGGCTTCCTGGTCGAAAACATCGATGAATCCTTTGCCTATGATTTTACGTTTGCGCTCCGGGTCGGTTACACCTGCAAGTTCTGTGAAGAATTTCGATGAGGCGTCGACTCCCACCACATTGAGGCCGAGGCACTCGTAGTCGTGCAGCACATTGCGGAACTCGTCTTTGCGCAGCATCCCGTGGTCAACGAAGATGCAGGTGAGGTTATTCCCGATTGCGCGGTTGAGCAGCACGGCGGCAACCGATGAATCCACGCCTCCGCTAAGCCCCAGCACAACCTTGTCGTCGCCAAGCTGCTGGCGCAGGGCTGCCACCGTTGTGTCGATGAACGATTCCGCGCTCCAGTCCTGGCGGCTTCCGCATATGCCTACAACGAAATTGCGGAGCAGGTCGGTGCCGATTGCTGAATGATATACCTCGGGATGGAATTGCACACCCCATGTGTTCTCTCCTTCGATGTGATATGCCGCTACACGCACCTTTTCTGTCGATGCCACGATTTTGAAATCGGAGGGCACGTTTGTAATGGTATCACCGTGGCTCATCCACACCTGGCTGCCCGGTGTGATGCCTTGCATCAGCGGGTCGGTGGAATCGACCTCTGTGAGCAATGCGCGTCCGTATTCGCGTGTTGCCGCCGGTTCAACCGTCCCTCCGTTCTCCCATGCCATGAATTGTGCGCCGTAGCAGATGCCAAGCAACGGCAGCCTTCGGCGGATGGCCTTAAGTTCGGTGCGGAACGCTTTTTCATCATAGACCGAGAATGGCGACCCTGAAAGAATCACACCTATAACCGACGGGTCGTCGTGGGGAAACTTGTTGTAGGGTACTATCTCGCAATAAGTGTTGAGTTCACGTACACGGCGGCCTATGAGCTGCGTGGTTTGCGAACCGAAATCAAGAATGATTATTTTTTCCTGCATATGAGTGATATGTTGGGGATGCCATTGGTTTCGTGTGCAAAGTTACGGAATTTTTGCGAGCTGATTGTGCCTTATTTGAGTTGCGCGGCCATTTTTTGTGTGCCTACAATCCACAGGCGGTCGCCGGGATTCATGGTGATATTTTCCGGGCGGTCGAAGAACTCTTCGTTGCGTTCCAGGGCGACGACGTGTGTACGGTAGTTGCGGCGTACATCGGCCGTGGCCAGCGTGCGTCCGATGAGTGGTGACGATGCCGAAAGGGTGACGGGTGTTAGCCTGAAATCGGTGAGTTCGGGCTGCGTGACATCTGTAGCGGCTTCCGCATCAATTGCTGGCAGCACTTCAGAAATTTGCTCATCGGTGCCTATTACCCCTATTACGTCGCCTGGGAAAATGCGGGTGTCGCCTCCGGGGACTACTATGATGTTGGTGCCGCGCTGAATCATCACTATGCTGATTCCGTAACGCTGGCGTATGTTGGAGTTTATCAGCCGCTCCCCCACGAACGGGCATCCGTAGCCCACATGTATGTAGGCCAGGTGCAGGTCGCTGACGAGGTTATTGTTCTTTCCCGAGCGGCGTAGCTCACGTTCGTTGAGGTTTGCCAGGAATTTTGATTCGATGTGGCGCAGACGCAGGTTGAGCCGCCGCGAAAGCAGCATTATCAGTATCAGCATGACCCCTATGCCCATCAACAACCCTACTTTGAGGGAGTAGAAACGCGATAACTCATGCACCACAAATCCTAATGCGAGAAGCAGACGGAACACCATCATTATGATGCGCGGCAGTTTCAACTGGCGTGCCGTGAGATGGGCTTTCTCGTTACCTTGCCCCATGGGTGGCGGCAGGCATAGCGCCAGTAGGAACGGTGCCATCAATGTCAGTGTCACCACGGTTCCCACCAGCGTGGCCCACGATGGCATGAGTTTCTCAAGATAAGGCATCAGGTAGTTGTGGCATGTCAGGGAGATGGCCACTATGATTATGGAGTAGAGTGCGATGCGCCAAAGATAGCGGCGTACCAGTGCTGTCCATGCTTGCCGTGTGTTCCCCTCTTCCCGGTTTTTCACTTCAGCCGAATAGCGGGTGATGAGGAAATGCAGTTTTGCCGGCAGATGGCGTTCTACAAACCCGTACACCGGGTCGGCCATGCGAATGAAGTAGGGGGTGGTGAATGTAGTGATGACAGACACTGCCACCACTATCGGGTATATCTCGTGGTTCAACACACCCAGGCTCATGCCGAGGGTTGCGATGATGAAGGCGAATTCTCCGATTTGCGTAAGTGAGAAGCCTGATTCGATTGCCACCCGCAATGTCTGCCCGGTGGCCAGCATGCCGAATGTGCCGAATATTATCATCCCACCGATGACAACTGCCGACAACAGCAGAATCGGCCACCAGTATTGCACTATGACATCTGGCTGCACCATCATCCCCACCGAGATGAAGAATACCGAACCGAACAGGTCTTTGACCGGTGTTGTCACATGCTCGATACGTTCGGCATAGCTTGTGCCGGCGAGTATGGAACCCATGACGAATGCTCCCAACGCCAGTGAAAAACCGCAAAACACCGAGAATACGGCCATTCCGAGGCACAACCCCATCGACACGACCAGCAGGGTCTCGTTGTTGAGGTAGCGTCGGAAGCGGTTGAGTGCCGAGGGAAGGATGAAAACCCCCACAAGGAACCATATGATTAGGAAGAACGCAAGTTTGCTGACGCTCATGAGCATCTCGCCTCCTTCCACGCTGTTGTTGAGGGCTATGGACGATAGCACGACCATCATCACCACTGCGAAGAGGTCTTCCACAATAAGCACCGCGAACACAAGAGATGCGAATTTTTTTTGCCGCAGATTCAGGTCGGTGAACGCTTTGATGATTATCGTTGTGGATGACATCGACAGCATCCCTCCAAGGAAAAGGCTGTTGATGTGGGTGAATCCGAGCAGATGCCCTATGGCAAAGCCTGTGGCCATCATGCCCGTCACTATGACCAGTGCGGTCACCACAGCCGAGCCTCCCGTGTTCATCAGTTTTTTGAAACTGAATTCCAGCCCCAATGAAAACAGCAGCACAACGATCCCTATCTGTGCCCAAAATTCGATGTTGGCTTCGGTGGTGACCGATGGCAACGGCTCGAAATTGGGGCTTGCAAGAAAACCGGCCACTATATATCCGAGCACCACCGGTTGCCGTATCCATTTGAACAGCAACGTCACTCCCGCCCCCAGGAGCAGGATGAATGCAAGATCGGAAATCAGGCTTTCAATCATTGGCAACAGATGGCAGTTTTTAGTTGAACTGGCTCAACTGGTTTGAATAGTTAAAATAGCAGAACTAAAAACTATTTTAGCCGCAAGTTTACTTTTTGAGGGTGAATTTGCGGGAGGCGAGGCGGTAGTTGTCGCAGAAAAGTTCCACGGTGTAATCGCCGGGTGTTAGGGTGGCGTTTACATCCCAATAGATGGTCACTCCGCCAATCTCCTCGCCGGCATATTCGATTGACTTGCGTGCCGTGGCCGGGAGAGTGGCACCCTCGAATCCGAATGAGCCGCCGCCTGGGAGCACGTCACCTTCGGGATTGGTTATTCGGAGCCAGATGGTCTTTTCACCGACCGGGGTTGAATTGTTCTGCGGGATGGTGAATGTCACCATGAGTTGCCGTGCCTTGGTAACGTTTTTCTCCTTTTTGCCTTTTTTATTGAGCGGTGTGAGCGTCACGCCGGTGACATTCAGTTTCTCGGCAAGTGTCATGCGCTCATTGAGCACCTTGTTGTTGGCCTGGACGGTCTGGATGCTCTGCGACAGCTGTTGGTTTTTGGCTTTCACCTCCTGGTTTTCCGTGCGGAGTTCCTGGTTTTCCTGATTGAGTGCGTTGATTTGTTCTACATAGTTGCGCAGGATTCCTTTCAGGGTGGCGATTTCGTCTTTGAGCTTGCTTATCTGGGCAGCGGATTTATTCTTCTCATTCTTAAGCTCCTGGAGGAGTTTCTCCACTTGTGCGCGTGCGGCTGAATATTTCTGGACTATCGAGTCGTTGGCCAGCAGCGAGGTTTGGTTCTCATATTGGGCGAACTCGTTGTTGAGCGCGTCATATTCATTGGCCAGCTGGATTTGTTCGTTGGCCAGTTGCAACTGCTCGATCTGCTGTTGCTGTTCTGCAGCTTCCTTGTGGTGTGAGACCGATAGGAATATGACGGCAAGAACTGCCAGGAGCAATCCCCCTGCAAGGATGGCAATCCACATGGTCATCGGTTTCTGCTTGCGTGTGGATGCCGGTCCGGTTACATATTCCTGCGCAGGTATGCGGTGTGCATGGCGCGGCTGTTCGGGAGGTGTTTCCCTGTAGTTGGGGGCAGGGCGTTGAGGTTCGGGACGGTATGTCTCCTGGGGAGGCTCTTGCCGTTCCTTTGGTTGAGGTCCATTTGGAGCAACCGGTGTCTGCGGTGTTTCCCGGCGAGCCATTGCAGCCGCGCGGCGCAAACGGTCGTTCAGTGTTTCGCCTCCTGGCATGTTGGGGCGTTCGTTGTTATCGTTTTCCATTGTCGAGAGGGATTGTGAAATGTGTTTTGAGAGGGTGTTGCAGAACCCTGCAACACCCTCATTTCTTATGAAGTTTTGTCAAAGGTCGCGGCCATGGCAGTTCTTGAATTTCTTGCCTGAACCGCATGGGCACGGGTCATTGCGGCCTACACGTGGGGTCGCCTTGGCCGGCTGCACTTTGCGTGGGCCGCCTCCGGCATTGGCCATCGCTTGCCGCTGTGCATTCTCGCCTGGCATACCCTCTTTGGAGGCGGTGTATTGCGAGTAGTCGTTGGGGCGTTCAGGCATGGCCTGTTCCACTTTAGGAGCCGGTTTGGCCTGCTCCGGTTCCTGCTTCTGCTGGGGAGCAGGAGCGCTTTGTGCTCCGGACACGGACACATTCGACGGCATGGGCTGCGGCTGTGGCGCAGGGATATAGATTTGTCCGCGCATAAGGGCTGCCAGTGCCTTTTGGTTGAGGTTGTTGAGCATCGACTCGAAAATGTGGAAGGATTCCACCTTGTAGATTACCAGCGGGTCTTTCTGCTCATAGGAGGCGTTCTGCACGCTCTGCCGAAGGTCGTCGAGTTCACGCAGGTGCTCTTTCCACAGTTCGTCGATGGTGACCAGCAATATGGCTTTGTGCCATTCCTTGACGATTGACTTGCAGCCGGTGTTGTAGGCTTCGGTTATGTCGGCGCGCAGATGGAAAATGCGCTTGCCGTCGGTCATCGGGACGAGAATACGTCCTGTGGCGCCACGGTTTTCCACCCAGTCCTTGATTACAGGGGTTGCAATCTCGATTATGCGTTGGCTGCGGCGTTCAAGTGTCTCGTTGGCTGCCGCATACAGGCGTTCTACCTTGTCTTCGCGGCTCATGTTCATGAACTCCTGTTCGGTGAACGGGGGCTGGATTGTGAGCACACGCATCAACTCGAGCGACAGTTCCTCATAGTCGGTCGGTTGGTCATAGTTGACCACGAGGTTCTCTATGAGGTCATATGTCATGTTGGCGATATCGATGCCGATGCGTTCTCCAAGCAGGGCGTGATGGCGGCGGTTGTAGATGTAGGTTCGCTGCTTGTTCATCACGTCGTCATATTCCAGCAGGCGTTTACGGATGCCGAAGTTGTTTTCCTCCACGCGTTTCTGTGCGTTTTCGATTGCCTTGGTGACCATGCCGCTCTCAATCATCTCACCCTCTTTGAGGCCGAGTGTGTCGAGCATCTTCATCACGCGGTCGGTGGCGAAGAGGCGCATGAGCTGGTCCTCGAACGATACGTAGAACACCGATGAACCCGGGTCGCCCTGACGGCCTGAACGGCCTCGCAACTGACGGTCGACACGGCGGCTCTCATGGCGTTCGGTGCCGATGATTGCCAAACCTCCGGCGGCCTTTACCTCGGGGGTGAGCTTGATGTCGGTACCACGTCCGGCCATGTTGGTGGCTATGGTGACAGTTCCGGCGCGTCCGGCCTGTGCCACAACCTGCGCTTCCTTCTGGTGGAGCTTGGCGTTGAGCACCTGGCATTCGATATGGCGCATGTCGAGCATTCGCTTGAGGAGTTCCGAGATTTCAACGGATGTTGTACCCACGAGTACGGGGCGGCCTGCATCGCGTAACCTCACGATTTCCTCGATTACAGCGGCGTATTTTTCTTTCTTGGTCTTGTAGACGCGGTCGTCCATATCCTTTCGTGCCACGGGGCGGTTTGTGGGTATGGTTACCACATCGAGCTTGTAGATGTCCCAAAGCTCGCCTGCCTCGGTCTCGGCGGTACCTGTCATACCGGCAAGCTTGTGGTACATGCGGAAGTAGTTCTGCAAGGTGATGGTGGCGAATGTCTGCGTGGCGGCTTCCACTTTCACACCTTCCTTGGCTTCGATGGCCTGGTGCAGTCCGTCGCTGTAGCGGCGTCCTTCCATGATGCGGCCTGTCTGCTCGTCGACAATCTTGATTTTGTTTTCGTCGATGACGTATTCGTTGTCTTTCTCGAAAAGCGTATAGGCTTTGAGCAGCTGGGTCACGGTGTGCACGCGCTCCGACTTTATGGCATAGTCGGCCATGGCGGCATCTTTTTTGTCCTGCCGTTCGGCAAGGTCGGCCACGTTTTCAAGTTCGGAGAGCTTGGCGGCGATGTCGGGGAGCACGAAGAACTGCGGGTCCTGGTTGCGGTCGGTCAGCACATCGAATCCCTTGTCGGTGAGTTCTACCGAACGGTTCTTCTCGTCGATGACAAAATAGAGCGGGTCGGTCACCTTAGGCATCTCGCGGGAGTTGTCCTGGAGATAGTAGGCTTCTGTCTTGAGCAGAGCGTTTTTCATACCCTCTTCGCTAAGGAATTTGATTAGCGGCCCGTATTTGGGAAGTCCCTTGAATGCGCGGAACAACAGGAGTTCCCCCTCTTTGCGCACCTCTTTGTCATCAGATGCTATTTTCTGTTTTGCCTCGGCGAGAATCTGTGTTACAAGGCGTTTCTGTGCCTGGAACACCTTTTCTACATTGGGCTTGTATTCATTGAACAGCTGGTCGTCACCTTTGGGCACCGGGCCGGAGATGATGAGCGGTGTACGGGCATCGTCGATGAGCACCGAGTCGACCTCATCGACAATGGCATAATAGTGCTTGCGCTGCACCATGTCCTGCGGAGCCATTGCCATGTTGTCGCGCAGGTAGTCGAAACCGAACTCGTTGTTGGTTCCGAATGTGATGTCGCATTCATAGGCGCGGCGGCGTTGCGGGGTATTGGGCTGGTGCTTGTCGATGCAGTCTACGGTCGAGCCGTGGAACATGTAAAGCGGGCCCATCCATTCGGAGTCGCGTTTGGAGAGGTAGTCGTTGACGGTCACCACATGCACGCCTTTCTTCGAGAGCGAGCGCAGGAACACCGGGAGCGTGGCCACGAGGGTCTTTCCTTCACCGGTCGCCATTTCGGCGATTTTGCCCTGGTGCAGAACCACACCGCCAATGAGCTGCACATCGTAGTGCACCATGTCCCAAGTGATTTCGTTGCCGCCTGCGAGCCATTTGTTCTTCCAGATGGCCTTGTCGCCATCGATGGTCACGAAGTCGCGTCCCTGGGCGGCAAGGTCGCGGTCCATTTCGGTGGCGGTCACCTCCACTGTCTCGTTGGCAGCGAAACGCGCTGCCGTTTCGCGCATGGTGGCGAACACGATAGGAAGGTGCGTGTTGAGCTGTTCTTCAAGGGTGTCGAGAATGTTTTTCTCGTGTTTGTCAATTTCGTCCCAAAGTGGCTGGCGTTCGTCGAAGGGGAGGTCTTCCACCTTGGCGCGGATTTCGGCTGCTGCATCTTCATCGGCTTTGACGGCTGCTGCTATTTCAGAGCGCACCTGGTCGATTTTGCCGCGAAGCTCATCGTTGGTAAGTGTTTTGAGCGATGGGCCTATTTCGTTGATTTTGTCTACGATAGGCTTGATTTCCTTGAGGTCGCGTTGCGACTTGTTCCCAAAGAGTTTGCTTAAAAGTGATTGGAGTGACATTATTGTTGTTGGTGATGATTTCTAATAATTGAAACAGGTAATCGATTGGATTGCAATCCGTTGGCGGCTGCGGGAAATAACCGGGGTTGCGGCTGCCTGTGCCATACAGGCTCTTTCACAAGTGTTAAAAAGGTTTGGAATCCCGGATTGTTCATTCGCTCCGTGAAATTTTTACCACCGGATGCGCGGCAGTGACGCGCCGTTAGGTGAGCGGATGCGCAGTATACCTGCTACGGTAGGGGCGATTGCGCGGGCATCGACAGTCGATGTTATTGTGGCGGGCTTGCCGCCTGGTGCGAGTATAAAGGCCGGTGCTACAGCCGATGCGGCGCGCACTGTTGTGCGTGGTGCGTCGGTGTCGCTGTCATCGTCGGTTTCCTGCCATCCCGGTGCTATTGTAAGGAACACGTCGCCGGCGGCAGTGACCAGTGTGTTGCGGCGCATTGCGTCAGGCCGTTCGGTTGCCCGGCGGTCAATCACGTCGTCGATGGTCCATGCATTCGTTACGCCGCTCATGCGGGTCAGGAAGCGGGCGGATTCGTCGCGCATTGCGCGCAAATCCTTGTTCCGTTCCTTGATGAGCTTGTGGTTGAGGAAAAGTTGCCCGTCGTGATAGCCCGACACCCATTCTCCGTTGCCGTGTATGGCCATCAGATACATGTTCAGCAGCGACACGGCTTTGCGTGAGGAAAATTCGCCGAAGGGGAGTCCCCATTTGTCGTCATCACGGCGCGAACGGTTGGTGAGAGGGGTTCCCGCTATGAAAACCAAGGTGTTGTCCATTCCGGGCCCCTTGGCATCTATGGTGGAGAACAGGCGTGCCAGGTCGCGGTCGAGGCGCAGGTAGCTGTCCATGGCCTCGGCTCTGGTGTCTGCATCGCGGCCATACATGAACGGTTGCAGCGTGTAGCCCAGATTGAGCATGTCGGTGCTCTCGCGCTTGCCCAGCGACAGGATATGAATATAATCCGATGCGAGACGGGTGATATCCGTGTTTACCGCCGGTGAGTTCTTGTAGGCCTTGTAACGCAAGGCACTGGAACGAGGGAATGCGTGGCGGAAAGGGTATAGCTTTTTGTAGGAGGGGAGGTCGGGAAGTTTGTCAACGGCAACTAACGGCACCCATTGCAGTGTGTCGAGGCGGTATTCGGTCGGCTCGCGGTGATTGAGGTTCTGCGCCGGTGCGGGTAGATCCTTATAGTAAGTCGTGGTAGCCCATTTGCCGGTGGCGTCGTTTATCCAGAATGCACTGTTGCCTGCATGTCCGCCTAATACGATAGACTGTGTGGCATCCGGGGCGATGGCATAGACATAGCCCAGCCCTCCGCCGTCTATGCGCAGCTCATCGGCCAGGGTAGAGGCTGTGAGGGATTTTGGGGAGAGTGTCTCGTCGGTGAAATTACCGATTGTTGCCGGGTCGAGCAGCACCGGTGCAGGACGGCGTGTCTCCGAATCATAGATTGTCGCCGCCGGAATTCCGTTGACTGCCGGGGATGCGCCCGTGAATATCATTGCCGAGGCTGCCGCTCCGTCGAGCGGGGTGCCGTAGTCGAGGTCGGTTATGGTGACCCCATGCTCCATCAGACGGCGGAAACCGCCTTCGGGGAACTGTGAGCGTAGCAATTCGAGATAGTCCATCGACAGCCCCTCCACGACAATCCCCACCACCAGTGCCGGACGTTTCCCGGGTTGCTGCGGTGTGGCTGTCTGGGCGGTAACCGTTATGGCAGAGAAGGCTGCAACGAGCAGCCCGGCCACTGACGATGTTATCTGTTGCCTTTTTTTCATTGTAGTTTTGTCATCCCTTCCGCTTGTTGGCTTCGGATGCCAGGCGTTTTTGGTTGCGCAAATACACATAAATGTATGTTGCCGAACGCATCATATCGCATAATATGAGCAATGGGAAGGCCGTGTTGAGAGCCTGCCCTGTGAACCTGTGTCCCGCCAAAAGCAGTAACAATGCCGCAAAGTTACAAATTTGGTAGCAATAAACCGCACGTTTGCACCTTTTTATCCACACCCCGACGGCTGCAATGATGCAGAACGGGTTCAGCCATAGCAACAGCCAGTTGGGTGATGTCGCTTCATGACTTGAAATGAAAACGAGGAAACAGATCAGGCATCCCGCAAGAAACATCGTGCCGTACAGAATGGTGTCGAGCCAGCGGGTGATTTGCCGGCGGTGCATGTCGTAGAAGCTGAACATGGCCACGAACACCAACAGCACAACCGATATTCCCACCGGGGAGAACGGCCATGAGGTGGGAGGGGCGGTAACGCCGCCGGTGATGCCGTGGTTGAGCATTATGCTGTCAGTGACAAGGGGTCGCTTGGTCCCGCAGGTGTCGGTGAAGGTCGCCCCGGACAGGGCTTCCTCCAGTTTTATCGGAGCGAAGGTGCGCTCACGTTGTGATATTGGGTGGTCGATGCCGTTGCCCAATGCCAGGTCGATGCCGAACTGGTACCATGGGTAGTTGCGGTGGTAATGTTTCATTTCGGAGCGGAATGTAGCGGGGGCATCACTTTTCCCGGCTGTGCCGTTGATCCCAAGGGCGATGGTGTCTCCCAAGGCTTTCTCAATCATGGCCAGCGGCCTGGTGGCACAGTTGTCCTTGACATAATTGTAGCGGTAGGTGCGGTTTTCGGGTCGGATGTTGGCTGAAACCAGTGCCTCGAGCCGCCTGGCTTGTTCCTGTGTCAGGTTAAGAACCTGCTCCGTCACGCGCCGGCCTTCAAGGCGGTATTCCTCCATGAAACCGTCGAAAGAATAGGCGCAGGCCATGTAGTCGGTATCACCTTTTACAAACCGATAGACGAAATTCGGTGCGGAGAAATCAAATACTCCCCAGTTCACGACTGCATCATATCCCGGTTCGAACACTTCTCCGGCTTCATTGAGAGAGTCCGTCTTTGTCAGGCGCAATGCTGTGTGTCCTTCCAATTGGTAAATTTCTTTTCCGGGGCTGCATGTCAGGAGGCTCACCCTTATGTCTCCGCCTCTGTCTGCCGAACGGCAGTCAGGTGCGGACCAAATAAGTATGGCGGCAAGGCAAGTTGTGATGCGGGTAATAATATTTGTATTCAGGTTGGCAGGTTTCATCAGGCTGTTCAAAGGTTACTCGCTGAAGTAGAGGCGCGGCACGCGCGGGGATACAGAGGTGAGGATTTCGTAGGGTATGGTGCCGGTTGGCCCGGAGAGGTTGGAGGCGGGGTTGTTTTCCCCGAAAATCTCGACGGAATCGCCCACTGCCACCGAAGGCACGTCGGTCACATCAATCATGCAGATGTCCATACAGATGCTTCCCACCGTAGGGCATTCCACGCCGTTGACAAGGAACTTCACCCGGCCGCATCCCATGCGCCGGTTTATGCCGTCGGCATAGCCTATGGGTATGGTCGCTATGATGCTCCGGCGCGTAAGCACTCCGCGTCGTCCGTAGCCGATGGTGGTTCCTGCATCCCATTCTTTTATGGAGATTATGGGGGTGCGCAGGGTGGAGACCTGGCGCAGTTGCGCTTCGGAACCGTCGTTCAGCACCGGCACGCCGTAGAGGCCGATGCCAAGGCGCACCATGTCATATTGGTATTCCGGGTGGCGGATGATTCCGGCGGTGTTGAGCACATGGCGTTTTATGCGGTAGGGGAATGCGTCGACAATGCTTTTTGAGCAACGCTCAAAGGTTATCAGCTGCATCAGTGTGTAATCCTCCATGTCGGGGCAGTCGGCTGTGGCGAGGTGGGAGAACACCGAGCTGACGCGTATGTTGTCCTGTCCGCGCAGCAGCTCTATAAGCTGCGGCAAGTCTTTTTCAAGGAATCCGAGGCGGTGCATCCCGGTGTCGAGCTTGATGTGGACGGGATAGCCGTGTACACCCAGTTTTCGTGCTTCCGCGATAATCTCGTTAAGGATGTCGAAACTGTAGATTTCAGGTTCCAGTCTGTTGGAGAAAAGCAGGGGGTAGTTGAGTACCTTGGGGTTTAGCACCATTATCGGCATGGTTATTCCGGCGTTGCGCAGGTCTATTCCTTCGTCGAGCACCGCTACGGCAAGATAGGCCGCGCCACGGCTCTGGAGGGTCTTGGCAAGCTCGTAGGATCCTGCGCCGTAGCCGGAGGCTTTCACCATGGCAACTATGCCCGTTTCGGGGAGCAGGCGGGAGCGGTAGAAGTTGAAGTTGCTCACGAGGGCATCGAGGTTTACTTCGAGCACCGTCTCGTGGGTGCGTGCTTCCAGCATACGCACTATCTTGTCCAGCCCGCGTCCGGGCAGGCCTTTGACCATTACCAGCTCATGGTCGAAATCCGAGGGCGACAGGGAGGCGAGTGCCGCGTCGGTGTCGTGGAAGAAGCGGCTGCCCGAAGGAAACAGAGCTGCATGACTGCTGATTTCATCACCTATCCCGATTATCCGGCTCACATTGCGCAGGGCACACAGCTTTGCCGTGGCACGGTAAGTTGCCCACGGCTCAAGGGTCTCGTGACCCATGTCGGAAAGAATTAGTGTGGTGGTACGGTCGGAGGTGGCGCGGCGGTTGAGGAAGTCGAGCGCCGGCAGGAGCGAATGGAGGTCGCAGGTGTAGTCATCAGCCACCACGAGGCAATGGTTCACGCCTTCGGTCACGTTCAGGCGCGTGCGCATGGGGAAAAGCGATGCGGCTCGTGTTGTGATGGTGTCACGGTCGAAACCGAGCTGCTCCATAACGGCCATACATGTGCGCAGGTCGCGCAATTCCCATGGTTGGGTGAGATGCGATTCCCGGGGAGGGAGTTGCCCGGAGGTGTCTGTCAGGCTGATGTCCGCCGGGAGCAGCCCCGATGCGATGGCTTCGGTCACGGCTGCTGTTATCGCAGGGTCGTCGGCGGGATAGACGAGTGTGCGGGCTTGCGAGGCGAGGCGTAGCTTTTCGGCAATTTTATCCTGCCGTGAAGAGAACCCGTCGTCGTGGGTTGAGTCGATATCGGTCAGGACAACGATGTCGGGACGTATCATCTGCTGTAGCGGCTCCATTTCACCCTTCTGCGAAATGCCTGCCTCAATCAAGGCCAGCTGTGCCTCGGGTTCTATCTGCCATAGCGACAGAGGCACCCCTAAACTGGAATTGTAGCTGCGGGGGCTTCGCGACACACGCATGGAGGGGGAAAGCATCTGGTAAAGCCATTCCTTGACTATCGTCTTGCCGCGTGAACCTGTGATTGCCACCACGGGGATGGCGAATTGCTCACGTTTGGCGGCGGCTGTTGTCTGCAAGGCCTTGGCGGTGTCGGGGACAAAATAGAAATCCGCTTCAGGAAACTCTGAGCGACGGCTAAAATCCTGCGTCACCACAAATGAACGTACCCCCTGGGCGTATAGCTCTGGGATGTATCTGTGTCCGTCATCGCGTGTGGTGGGGATGGCAAAAAAGATTGTGTGTGCAGGGTCGAGCAGCGAGCGGCTGTCGATGAGCAGTTCGGTGATTCCTTCGGGTGAAGCGGTGCCGAGGTCGGCACGGGAACCGGGTATCAGGTTGGAAATATGTTGTTCCATCATTGGTGTCAGTGTTTTGTTGCTTTGTCGTATCGGTGCAGGGCTTCCGATAGTTCCGGGTGTTCCCGGCATAACCGCGCGGCTTCCTCGGTAGTGGCACGGCGGAATGCCTCGGCTTCGGGTGTGTAGGCGTTGATGGGGCGGTGGCCGATACGGCGTGTAAGCCGTATGCATTCTTCTGCAAGCGAAATGGTTGTGTCATCGCATTGCGAATGCAGGAATCTGTTGCAGATATGGTCGGCTGCCACTTCCGAAGGGTGAATCATGTCGGCGGCGTAGAAACGGTAGTCGCGCAACTCATCGTTCATGATTTCGTAGACGGGGAAATATAGTGATGCCGTGTCGCGGCGGCACAGTTCGTCAGCGGCGATGAGCAGGCTGGCCTTGCTGATGCGGTCGGCATGGAATCCATAGGCTTTATGGCGTATGGGGCTTACCGTGTAGATGACCCTAAGTCCGGGTGCCGTTTGGCGTAGCAGGGTTATGGCTTCGGTGAAGGTATCCACGATTTCACCGGCGGCGAAATCGCGTACATGGAAGCGCGATGCCGGAAGTTTGTGGCAGTTCCCTGCGGGGTTGCAGGTGGCGTTGTCGATGAATGCGCGTGCCGACCCGAAGGTGACCATAAGCAGCCGCAGCCGTGGCAATTCGGCGTGCAGCGCGGTGATTGCGCCGTTTATTGCCGCGAGGGCTTCGGAGGCATCGGCTCTTGAGAATGACGAATGGAAATCCATGCAGTGCCAAAGCCCGTTGTGGAGGAATATGTCGGCTCCGGTGTAGGGCGTGCCGGAGGCTATGCGGGTGAGCGCATTGGCTATCGAGAACGGGTTGTAGAGGGTGCCGCAGGGGTTTACGCGGATGTCGAACAGTGCGTCGGCCATGCGCCGCCCGATTTCATCGGCGAAGCATGAACCTATGCTCCATATTTTGTCGCCATGCCTGATGGCTCCCGGGTTCCGTTCAATCTTTACTTCTGTGAAGAACATGGTTCGTCGGAATGCGGATTGTCAATACATCTGGTAGTCGATGGAGAGTACCTGGAACTCGGTGCGACGGTTGATTTGGTCGGCAACCTCCTGGTCGGCTTCCGGCAGGGATTCTATGAACTCGGGTGTCAGCACATCCCCCTCCTTGAACTGCGGGTAGAGGCGGGCGAGCTTTTTGGTGATTGTCTTGGGGCGGCTTTTGCCGTAGCCCTGCGACTGCAGGCGGTCGGGCTGGATGCCGACGGAAATCAGGTAGTCGATGACGGAGCGGGCGCGCCGGCCTGAAAGGTCGATGTTATATTCTTCCGAGCCCCAGCGGTCGGTGTGCGAGGCCATCTCGATGGTCACGTTGGGGTTGTCGCGCAGCACCTGTGCCAGCTCGTCGAGCGCGGTCTTTGATTCAGGGCGCAGGGTGGCCTTGTCGAAATCGTAGAATATATTGTCGACCACCACGGGCTTGTTGATGGAGGCGAGGATGAAATCCACGCCGTATTCGGCATCCTCCTCGGCGGTGTCGCTGGTGAATTCCTGTTTGGCGTTGAGGTAGCCTTTCGCCCCGGCGAGCATAACATAGCTGATGCCGCGCTGGAGCGGGAAGCGGAACGAGCCGTCGGGTTTGGCAACGGCCTTCTGGTTGGAGCCGTCGTTGCCCACGATACGGATAACGGCATTCGGCACCGGCTCCTCGTCCTTGTCGAGCACCCAGCCTGAAATCCATATCTCTAAGTCGGGGAGGACGAACGAATAGATGTGGTCGTAGCCGCGTCCGTCGGTGCGGTTGGAACTGAAGAATCCGCTCTCACCCTTGCCGAAGGTTATACCGAAGTCATCGGCCGGGGAGTTGACGGGCGCACCCATGTTCTCCACTTTCCATCCTCCCGATTTTGTGAGGGTGGCTTTGAAAATGTCGAGGCCTCCGAAGCCGGGGTGACCGTTGGAGGCGAAATAGAGGATGGAGTCGGTGCGGACGTAAGGGAACATCTCGTCGCCGGGTGTGTTGATGAACTCCCCGAGGTTCTCGAGCGAGCCTTGGCGTTCTTTGAGATTGACGCGCCATATGTCCTTGCCGCCGGATCCGCCGGGCATGTCGGAGGTGAAGTAAAGCCATGTGCCGTCGGGCGATACGGCCGGATGGGCGTAGCTTGAGATGGTGTCGGCTGTTATTTCATATTTAACAGCCGCGCTCCATTTGGCGTCGGAGCGTGACGAGGTGTAGATTTCCACCCCGGTGTTGGCATTCGGTTCGCGGCGAGCCTTGGAGAGGTACATGGTGGAACCGTCGGGCGAGAAAGAAATCACCCCCTCGTCAAGTTCGGTGTTCAATTCACCCTCCACCGGTTCGGGGCGTTGCCATTCCCCCTTTTCGTTTTGTCTGGCAAACCAGATGTCCCCCTTCTTCATGCCGGTTATCTCGCTTTTCTTGGAGCCTGTCACCTTCTCGTTGGTTGTGGTGAAATAGAGCACGTCGGCGGCTGTGGGGTCGATGAACATGGGGGCATAGTCGGCGCGGCGCGAATTGAACAGCTTGGCGTTCTTCACCACATAGCGCGTGGGGTGCCCTTTCTTTGCCAGCGCGAAGTCACATCCGGCGATGCCGTTCTCGGCCAGGCGCGATTCGGGGTCTTTGGCGAGGTAGTCGGCGTAGGCTTGTTTTGCCTGGGCGTATTTCCCTTCGGCCTGCAGGGCTTTCCCCATCAGCAGAAGCGCAGTGCTGTCGGGGTGTCCGTAGCGCAGGGCGTTTCCGAAAGCCGATGCGGCACGTGCCGACATGCCGAGCTTGTCGTAGCACAGCCCCATCTGATAGGCCACGCCGCCGCGTTCCGGCCTTTGTTCTTTCTTGGTGAGCTTGTTGTAGACCTTGCGATAGGTTTTCTGCGCCTCGAAGTACTCGCCGCGCTCGAACTGCTCGTTGGCCACCGAGAGTTTCGCCCCCCGGCATCCGCCAAGCCCTGCGGCTCCCATTGCGGCTATAACCGTAATCACCGCTGTAGCAACTATATCCTTGATTCTAACCATCATTTCGTATTTGAATTACAAAAGTACATAAAAATCAGCTCACCTCATCTCCATCGCCTTAATATTAAATGTGTGTTTAAATAATCTAAACATTTTGCATTGACTTTGTCCCGAATCCAGCCATCTTTGACACTCTCTTAGAGGGTGTTTCATAACAGGTGTTAAATTATAACAAGCATATTTTGAGGCGATTTTACTTTTTGAGGAAAGAGTGATGCGGGCATCACGACTGACGAAAAAAGCAAAAGCGGCCAAAATATGCGATGAGTTTGACTCCTTTTCATTATTACACCCTCCTATGGTTAGAATTTAACAGATGTTATGAAACGCCCTCTTAGAATCTGATGACAGAAGATTCGATGGCCGGAGCGAGATAACTTGTGGAGGCATTTCAGAGTACCCGTCATGGCTTAGTCGGTGCAATAAGGTATTTGTTGAAGGGTATTTGTTGCAGTTCTGCTGGTCGCCATGGGATTTTGATGAGGAACATTGATAATCGGGAAATTGTTGTAATTTTGTGGAATATAAAAAAAACGGGGAAGGGCACAGCCAGAGGCATGACCTTTATAAAAGTATATATAGCATAATATGACAAGATACGATGAAGATGTGTTGGGGATTTACGAGAGGAGTTTCCGGGACAACTGGGCTTTGCCGGCGTTGACGGAATATGGATCGGAGGAGATTCTCAACTATGGGGAGGTGGCGCGGCGCATCGCGCGGCTGCATCTGTTCTACAAGCAGATGGGTGTAAAGCCGGGCGACAAGGTTGCGTTGTTGGGGAAGAATTCGGTGACGTGGGTAATCTGCTTCATGGGCACCATAACCTATGGGGCGACCATAGTGCCGGTGCTTGCCGACTTCAATGCCCACGATGCGCAGCACATCATCAACCACTCCGATGCCACGCTGCTGTTCGTGAGCCAGTCGCTCTGGGAGACATACGATTTCGACCAGATGCCGCAGCTCAAGGCTGTCATCTCGCTGGAGACGCGGCAGGTGCTTGCGGAGCGCACCGGCAAAGGTGACGGTTTCGTCGACAAGATTATCCGAAACCTCACGCGGAAGTTCCGTTCGGTTTACCGCAACGGGTTCAAGCCGGAGGATGTGGAATTTGCCTCGGTTGACAAGGATGCAACCGCCATAATAAACTACACTTCGGGGACAACGGGCTTTTCCAAGGGTGTGATGCTTACGTTTGACAATGTTTGCGGCAATGTGGTGTTCGGCATCCGCTCCAAACTGCACTTCGAGGGTTCGCGTGCGTTGTCGTTCCTGCCGCTGGCTCATGCCTACGGCTGTGCGTTCGACATGCTTGTGCCTCTTGCCACGGGTACGTTCATCACGCTGTTCGGCAAGGTTCCCACCCCGAGACTTCTGTTGGCCGCGCTGGCGCAGGTGCGTCCCAACCTGGTGGTGTGTGTGCCGCTGATTCTGGAGAAGATTTACCGCAAGCAGATTGTGCCGATGATAACCCGCCGGGCAATACGCTGGGCGTTGGCGGTTCCGTTTGTCGATACGGCCATCTATGCCAAGATACGCAATAAACTGGTGGATGCTTTCGGCGGTTGCTTCGAGGAGGTGATAATAGGTGGGGCACCGCTCAACGGCGAGGTCGAGGCATTCCTGTATAAAATCAAATTCCCGTTTACCGTGGGCTACGGTATGACGGAGTGCGGCCCCCTGATAAGCTACACCCCTTGGCGTGAGTTCGTGCAGGGTTCGTGCGGCCAGACACTCCCGAACATGGAATCGAAGGTCAACAGCGATGACCCTACATCGGTTCCCGGAGAGATATGCGTGCGCGGGCAGAACCGGATGAAGGGCTATTACAAGAATCCAGCGGTGACGCGTGAGGTCATTGATTCGGACGGGTGGCTGCATACGGGCGACATGGGAACGCGTGGCACCTACGGCACCCTTTCCATCAAAGGACGCTACAAGACAATGATTCTTAGCGCATCAGGTCAGAACATCTATCCAGAGGAGATTGAAGCCAAGTTAAATAACATGCCCTACGTTAACGAAAGCCTTATAGTGGAACGCGGCAAGGGGCTGACGGCGATTGTTTACCCCGATTATGAGCGGATGGATGCCGATGGCATCGAGGTTTCGCAGCTGACGGAACTTATGGAGCGTAACCGACAGGATCTGAACGGGCTTGTCGCACCGTATGAAAAGGTTGACCATATCCAGTTGACACCACACGAGTTTGAGAAAACGCCCAAGAAGTCAATCAAACGCTATCTGTATAGCTGATTTAAGACAAAAAGATTTTAAGACCAAAGACAAAAGCGAGAATACTTTGTTCAATTGCAACCACCGGCTCTGAATTCCGATGAGCTACCCGTTAATTGAAGTATTCTCGCTTTTGTCTTTGGTCTTTTTGTCTTTTGCCTGAAAACTTTGTTTTAAAAGTTTTTTCACAGCGGCATCTCGCCGAAGCGGTTGGGCATGGCTTCGGATTTCTGGCAGCACCATACAATCCAGATAATCCAGCCTGCCAGGGGGATGAGGTTGATGAACCACCAGCCGCCGCCTTTGCCTATGTCGTGCATACGCCGCCAGCTTACTGCCAGTGTCGGGATGAGGACTGCCACTGAAACAGCCCAGCCGAGGAATGGAATCCAGCCGAGTACCAGGCTTACGAGAACTGTGAAAAGATACCACCACCAGTATTCGGCGCGGGTGGCGCGTCCTTTGAAATCGGCATACTTGTTGAAGCAGATTTTAACGGCTTCCACAAATCCGAGATAGGATGTTGCAGGGTCGGGCATCTGCTGCGGTTGTTGTTGGTAATTTTCCATAACAATGATAATTTAAATTGGTTAAATGAATGTTTCTTATAGGTCGGCTCTATGCCCATGGGCATAAAGCCGACGGTGGCCACCGTCGGCTCATCTTTCCACAAAATTAATGTTTTTTGCTGTAAAAGTCCAAATAATAATGCCCGCTATTGGAAAAATGTTTAAATTTGGCATTGACAGAAGCGTGAACAGGGGACGAAATGCGGATGTTATCAGTATGTAGGGATGCGCCACGGTGCATCCATGTTTGCTATTTTTATGAGAGTGAGAAGGATGCTGGCGGCGGTGATTGCCGCATTGTTTTTGGCGGGAGCGCACGCGCAGGTGGCGCGTCCCGATTCGGTTGCTGCGGCGGGGACGTTCCCGACGGGGCAGTCGGTAGGTCTCGTCTTGAGTGGCGGCGGAGCCAAGGGGATTGCACACATAGGTGTGATACAGGCTCTTGAAGACCATGATATACCTATCGACTTTGTGGCAGGAACCTCCATGGGGGCTATCGTCGGGGGATTGTATGCCGCCGGGTATACCCCTGCGGAGATGCTCGACATGATTCTGTCGAAAGGTTTCGCCAGCTGGTCGACGGGGCAGATTGACCCCAACCTGACTTATTATTTCCTCAAGCAGCCGCAGACCCCGGCGTTCGCCCATCTGAACATCAATCTAAACAAGGCCGATTCCACCTCCACGGCGGGCATCATGCCCTCCAGCCTTATTTCTCCGTTGCCTATGAATTTCGCGTTCATGGAACTGTTCGCGGCCTATACGGCGCAGTGCGGCGGAAATTTCGATGAGCTGTTCGTGCCTTTCCGATGCGTCACCTCCGATGTGATTCATAAACATAAGATAGTGTGCCGCAGCGGGATGCTTTCCGATGCCATAAGGGCTTCAATGAGTTTCCCTGCCGTGTTCGAGCCTATAAAGATGAACGGGGTGGAGGTTTACGACGGCGGGATATACGACAACTTCCCTGTGGATGTGATGCGCGAGGATTTCGCTCCCGGCATAATGATCGGGGTGGATGTTCATGCTGAGGATGTGCCCCCGTCGAACAGCATTGTCACCCAGCTGGAAAACATGATTATCCAGAACAACGACTATGACCTCCCGGCCGACGAGGGGATACGCATCCATGTGGATGTGAGCCGGTTCTCGTTGCTGGATTTCGGCAAAGCCCGTGAGATATACCAGATAGGCTACAACCGCGCCATGGAGATGATGGATTCGGTGGAGCGGCGTGTGACATCGCGCATCCCCGGCGACACACGGCGGCTGCGCAGGGCGGTGTTCAAGTCGGCCACCCCTTATGTGAGGTTCGATTCCGTTCATGTCACCGGCGGCACGCCGTCGCAGAACGAGTATCTCCGCCAGATGTTCGACCATTCCAAGAACAAGGCCGACACTTTCGGCATAGAACAGGCGCGCATGGCCTATTACCGTGCGCTCACCCCGGGGAAATTGCGCAACCTCATGCCGCAGGCGCATTACAATCCTGCCACCGGGCTGTTCAATCTTGACCTCACCGCCGATGTGAAAAATAATTTCTCCCTCGGCGCGGGGGGGTACCTCACCTCGTCGGTCAACTCCATGATTTTCGTGTCGGCCAATTATTCGAGCATGTCGTTCGGGTCGTGGTCCACAAAACTTATGGGGTGGATAGGGCAGAGCTATATGGCCGCGCAGGCCGATGCGCAGCTGTTCATGACCAATACCATGCCGTCGGCACTGGAACTGGAGGCTGTTTATTCCCGGCAACGCTATTACGAGACCGACAAGCTTTTCTTTGAAGACAACTCCCCTGCGTTCATATCGCATTACGAGGCGTTCGGACGGCTCGATTATGCGTGGGCGGTTGGGCGGCGCGGCAAGGCCATGATAGGTGTCGGGGGCGGATGCAGCGAAAACAAGTTTTACTCCAACGACAGGGCTAACTTTCTTGATTCAAGCCCCGAGGAAACAAAAATGAACCTGGGGCAGGCGATAGGGCGGTTTGAATATAGCACCCTCGATAACCCGAGCTACCCTGCGTTAGGCACCTTCATAAAAGTGACAGCCATGCAGACGCTGGGCAAATATCACCACCAGCGTAAATTCCATGTTAAGGACAAGGTGCCTGAACGCTATTCCACCGACCAGCATTGGTTCCAGGCCGAAGCGGTGGCATCCCATTATTTCCCTCTCGGCAATCATTTCTCAATAGGGCTGCAGGGGGATGTGCTCGTGTCGAACCGCAAGCTGCTCAACACCTATTATGCCTCGATTGTGAACGCGCCCTCTTACACCCCCAGTGTTTCGATGGAAGATGTGTTCAACAAGGCTTTTCATGCCAACTCGTTTGCGGCCATAGGGGTTACACCAATATGGAGACCGTTCCAGAGGGCGCAGGTACGTCTGTCGGGACATATGTTCATGCCGTTCCGCAGCATTGAGCAGGAGGGGGAGACTACCGGGGTTCACTACGGGCGATGGTTTTCCAACCCTGAATTTGCCGCCGAGCTTGACCTCGTTTACAACCTCCCGTTCGCATCCATCTGCGGCTACGTCAACTATCTGTCGTTCCCGGCGCGGAACTGGAATGTTGGCCTGTCGTTCGGACTCTACTTCACAGCATCCAAATTCTTGCGGTAATGGTAATTCCCAGTTTAAAATTTCGTTAATTTTGGTGATTACGGAAATAATTCCTTAAATTTGCAATGTTGAGGGGAGGAGGAGTGTTGAAACTTGATTTAAAACAATGAAGTTGTCTTGACTTATTTTAAACATACAAAATACAATAAGGAGTGTTAAGTG
>WSMN01000066.1 GCA_013316535.1 Muribaculaceae bacterium
TTCATTCATAATCTCAAACCCTCTGACCCGTCAATATTTTTCAGGACGCCACAGTATTTTTATGGTTTAGCTTGCATTTTGCACATTAAAGCCCTTATATTTGTTGCCAAACCAACAACATCTCATTATGACACTAACAAGAAAATCGATGTATAGCCTCATCGCATTCATAATTCCAGCTACAGCTTTTGCAGATGATTTAAAAACAGAACAACCTACACCCATAGTGATTAATGTACCACGCCCATCAGGCAAAGGACATCGGGTGCCAGCATTTTGCACAATCAAATGTGTGTATGCCAATGGAACGCTCACATTTTCGAGCATGGAGGATTACGTAACCTTGGCCGTGACAGTAACCCACGAAGAAACGGGCACCACATGGAGCGATTTCATCGATGAAGACAATCCGACAATAACCACCGGGACTTACCCCGGCTTTTATACAATCTCTATCCAAGCCGCCAATGGGACAGAACTTTGCGGCTCTTATCAACTGTAAATTGACACATCATTATGCCAATAAACAAATTCTTCAAAATATATAGTATCATAAGCCTGTATCTATTATCCTCGCTATGTTACCCCATCGCAGCCCAAGAAAGCATCACGTTGACTTATTCCGACATGTTTTCATCCCAAGCCAACAACCCCACAAAAATACCGATGTTACCGAAATCTCAAAGGGTAAGCAAAGACGCATCAACCATCGTGTTGACCAATCCGAGTCTCGGAGAACAGATTGATAACGCATTGGAATATGCCATTTCTGTGTGGGAGGCAAGCATACTCGGATGCGATTCCATCCTAATAGAAGTTGAAGTAGCCGACATTGAAGAGGACATCCGCACCTACGTCAACTATGATTACATGAAAGGCAATAACGTTTACATCCCTCGTAGCCTTAATGCTTTCCAACTGCAACTTACCGAACGAGATACGACCTATCCCGATGGCATAATAACAATCAGCTCAAATACAAAATGGGATTACAGTCTGAATGAAAATATTTCGCCAGATTGCAAAAGTTTGACATATGGTTTAATGAGAGCCGTGGCACGCATCCTTGGGTTTGGCTCGAGCATAGGCATTGATGATTCCGACAATTATTATTTTCAATGTCGACGCTCCCATTCTGTGTTCGACAAACTAATATTTAATTCTTCAGGAATAGGCTTAACTTCCGTAAGTGCTAATGGTGGGAAACCGAATCCATCTTTAAAATCCTATGCCAACGAACCTAATCAAACATTTTGGGTAAACACCAATAAAGGGCAGTATAAACTACAATCTCCTCCGTATACTATAAACACACTCCCATTTGTATTTTTGAATGACAATAACTCTTTAATGAGCGGAACCCTCAATACTGGTAACTATGTATTACAAGTAGACAATGCAACACAAACCATATTGAACGAATTGGGCTGGAACATAATCCCCACATGCCCTATTAAAATTACAAGCAGCGACATCCCAGATTCAGGGCTTGCTTCGGCATATAAGACCCATCAGTTTAAGATTGAAAGCAACAATCCTTCAATCAGAAATCCGAAATGGGAATTCATCATGCCGTTGGCAAACGGACAAACACAATCAATATTCCCAACTGATAACGGTTTTTCATGCACTATCGCACCTATAACCAATGAAAACATCTATAAAATCAATGCCGATGGAGACATCGAATGCAGGATGCAATTTTCATGTTCGATAAACGGAAAAGAAGTGCACGCACAGCCATTCAATGTTCATCTGGAGCTTAAGCCATTCATAGAATATGCTTCGATTGAGAAAATCATAGACAATTCCCCACTTGCATCATACAATGCACATTTCAAGGTAAAGTATCGCGGAACAGACCAAATCACAGTTTCCGTAGAAGAAGAATATAGTTCAATCCTTAAGACACAAATTATAAAAGAGCCATACATCGCATATGGTGTCGCAGAATATATCACAGCCCCCTACTATGCCTGGATTGACTTCACCGCTGAAAACAAGTATGGAAAATCCACCTATACCATTGAATTGGAGCCGAATGGAACAATCTCAAAAAAACAAGAAAAAAAGCCTGTGAAACCTCAAATTTCCGACATAACATTTGACTACACCTATGATTGGGAATATGACGATATATGGCCTAACGGCAAATTTTCTTTCCTTGTGAAAGCCGACGGCGCAACAAGTTTTAAATTATATTGGTCGGAAAGTTTTTTGTTTTCACCTCCAAAAAATTTCCGTTTCGGAGAGGACATAGAAGGAATTAATGAGGTGCGTATTGACTTCGATGCCGATTGGGGCGAATACCTTACAGTGGCAGCAGGCAACCAATTCGGATATTCCCACAGCGACATAATTTGCACCACCGATTATATAACTGACCCTGACGTGCGGAAGAGGATTGAGGAACTAAAACAACAAGCCGGGATAACCGGCACTAATCTGACGCCGTCGACAATGAAAACAACCTGGGACAACAACATACTTACATTTAGCAGTCCGGCATACCATGTCGCCGTTTACAACATAACTGGCAACCTCGTCATGCCGCCGACAACCTCCCAATCGTTAGACTTATCCCATCTTCCAGGCGGAACATATATCATAAGATATGCCTCACACAGGAATCCAAACTCCATGCCAACCACAATAAAAATTTTCAAGCGATGATGCGTAGACATTTATTGCCCACATCATTGAGTTAACAATAGGATGTACGCAACTGCAACATGCCCCACGTCCAGATGCAACATGCCATCGGAACGTGGGGTCTGTCATAATCGCCGGAAAGAGACACCGGCATTAACAGGACATCAGCCTCAATGTGATTGACATCCCCCAAAACCTTTACCCATCTGAAATCGTTATAATCAGGAGTGACAAAAGCGACACCGCCGTGGCGGCAATGTGTCAGTTTGTCACCTTGTATTGCCGTGTTGGCATGTCTATTGCCGCCAACGGCATTTTTGGCATGGATTGTGCATTATAAGAAAATGTGACGGAATAACAGCAAACAGCCCCATGAGGGGGCAAGGCTCCCGGAAACGAACAACAAAAACTTTAAACTCAAAATAATCTCATGAAAATTAAACCGCTTGCCGACCGTGTGCTCATCAAGCCCACCCCGGCCGAAGAAACCACCGTTTCAGGTATCATAATCCCCGATTCAGCAAAAGAGAAGCCGCTACGCGGCACCGTGCTCGCCACCGGCGACGGCACCAAGGACGAGAAAATGGTTGTTAAAGAGGGCGACACCGTGCTTTACGGAAAATATGCCGGCACAGAAGTGGAACTCGACGGCGAGAAGCTCCTCATCATGCGCCAGAGCGACATCCTCGGAATCTTTGAATAATATTAATACTAAATAACACCGACAAAAGACAGAAAGACAAAAGACACAAAAGCGATAATAGATTATCAGCTTTCAACTTTACGTTTATGGCATTCTGCTATTTTTGAGTTGCCAGGCAAAACAAGGCATTCTCGCTTTGGTCTTCGGTCTCCTTGTCTTTGGTCTAAAAAATATTAACCCCCATGGCTAAAGAAATCAAATTCGATATCAAGGCTCGCGAAGAGCTCAAGAAAGGCGTCGACGCTCTTGCCGATGCCGTAAAGGTAACCCTCGGCCCCAAAGGCCGCAACGTCATCATCGACAAGAAATACGGCGCACCCCACATCACCAAGGACGGTGTGACTGTAGCACGCGAGATAGAACTTGAGGACGCATTCCAGAACATGGGCGCACAGCTCGTGAAGGAAGTGGCATCCAAGACCGGCGACGACGCCGGCGACGGAACAACCACCGCAACCGTACTCGCACAGGCCATCATTACCCACGGCCTCAAGAACGTGGCCGCAGGAGCCAACCCCATGGACGTTAAGCGCGGTATCGACAAAGCCGTGGCTGCCATCGTAGAAGGCATCCGCGCACAGGCAGAGGAAGTGGGCGACGACTTCAAGAAAATCGAGGACGTGGCACGCATCTCCGCCAACAACGACGAAGCCATCGGCCACCTCATCGCCGAGGCAATGAAGAAAGTCAAGAAAGAAGGCGTCATCACCGTCGACGAGGCCAAGGGTACCGAAACCACCGTCGACATCGTTGAAGGTATGCAGTTCGACCGCGGCTACATCTCCCCCTACTTCGTGACCAACACCGAGAAGATGGAGTGTGCCATGGATTCCCCCTACATCCTCCTCTACGACAAGAAAATCTCCAACCTCAAAGACATGCTCCCCATCCTCGAGGCAACCGCACAGAGCGGCCGCGGCCTCCTCATCATCGCAGAGGATGTTGACCAGGAAGCACTCGCCACATTGGTTGTCAACCGTCTGCGCGGCTCCCTCAAAGTGTGTGCCGTCAAAGCCCCCGGCTTCGGCGACCGCCGCAAGGAGATGCTCGAGGACATCGCAATCCTCACCGGCGGCACAGTCGTTTCCGAGGAAAAGGGAATGAAACTCGAGGGCGCATCGCTCGACGTGCTCGGAACAGCCGAGAAAGTAAACGTCAACAAGGAGACCACGACCATCGTCAACGGAGCCGGCAACAAGGAAGCCATCGCAGCACGCGTGGCACAAATCAAGTCGCAGATCGAGCAGACAAAGAGCGACTACGACCGCGAGAAACTCCAGGAACGCCTTGCCAAACTGGCAGGCGGCGTGGCAGTGCTCCACATCGGCGCACCCTCCGAAGTTGAGATGAAAGAAAAGAAAGACCGTGTTGACGACGCACTAAGCGCAACACGCGCTGCCATCGCCGAAGGCATCGTCCCCGGCGGCGGCGTGGCCTACATCCGTGCCATCAGCAACGCCGAAGGCCTCGTCGGAGCCAACGAAGATGAGACCACAGGTATCCACATCGTGCTCCGCGCCGTTGAAGAACCGCTTCGCCAGATTGTTGCCAACGCAGGCGTTGAAGGTGCCGTTGTGGTTCAGAAAGTGAAAGAAGGGAAAGGCGACTTCGGTTACAACGCCCGTGTAGACCTCTTCGAAAACCTCATGGCAGCCGGTGTCATCGACCCCGCAAAGGTTACCCGTGTGGCATTGGAGAACGCCGCTTCCATCGCAGGCATGTTCCTCACCACCGAATGCGTAATAGCCGACAAGAAAGAAGAGAACCCCGCACCCGCAGCTCCCGCCGGAATGGGCGGAATGGGCGGCATGATGTAATAAATCATCAACGGCATTGCCAATAACACCCGATAGTCTTTTAAAGACCATCTATACATTACGACAAAATCACTTCCAATCACGGAGGTGATTTTGTCATATCTTATAGTCATCCCGGCATCAGCACGGTAGAGATGGCATTCATGCCGTCTTGCAACGTCAGATTAATGGCATTCAGCATCTTATCATATTACAAGACGGCATAAATGCCGTCTCTACTGCAATTGCATTCCGCAAATGCACTGCATTTTAAGCTTGAGCCGGAAAAAACTAATCTGCAAAATCAGATGAATTTAGCCTGACTAAAACTTGGTGATAAACATAAAAATCACTACCTTTGCGCCGCAATTAATTTATAATAACACTCAAAATCTCTGAAAGAATGCATTTGAATTCTGACGAAAAAGTCGAGATCTTCGAGAAATACGGTAAGGGCAAGACTGACACTGGCTCACCTGAAGCGCAGATTGCATTATTCTCGGTCCGTATCGCTCATTTGACTCAGCACCTGAAGTCAAATCACAAAGATCATACAACAGAACGCGCTCTTAAGGCTCTTGTAGGTAAGCGCCGCCGTCTCCTTGACTACCTTATCAAGAAAGACATCAACCGCTACCGCGCCATCATCGCCCAGAAAGAGCTCGGTATCCGCAAATAAACATCGCGGAAGCAAACATCAAGAGAGGGTGTGGCAGAATGAAACATTCTGCCACACCCTCTCTTTTTATACCCCCACCACAGAATAACCTGACCGAAACAGAGGGCTGTTGAAAAACCCGGTTGAATAGTCAAAAAAATATATCCCCAAATTCGCACGGCGATATCAAGAACAGCGATGCCATGTATTGGTCCGCGTTCTCTGCGGATATATAGATTGGGAATAGATAACGCAGATAGCGCAGATGCTTTGTGTGCGGTGAGAGGATGTAATCATGAAAGAACGTAATGCGTACTTCTGGTAAATCTGCGGAATCTGCGAGAGAATTGTGCGGAGAGGAGTTCCACGCAGAGAGCGCAGATGTTTTGCATGCGGTGAGGTGAATGGTAACGAAGAGTGAGTGCGGTTGGTGAAATATGTTTTAATAACCGTGTTTTACATTGACCTCGAAATAGCCCCACTATTCCCGGCAACAAAAATTTCAACACGCAACACATTCCATGGGTACACACGCCATTCGTCAATCAAATTAGCATCAAGTGCAACCACATGTCAACTCTTTAATCACATTTAACATCTTTTAATTATCAAGGAAGGACATTTGAGGCATTTTTATATAATTTTGTTTTACAGCATGTGGAAGCCTATCCCCCACATTCATCATAAGACTCATCTTTCATTATCGACATATCCAATTCAAAAACCATTCATATGAGGAATTTACTACTCCCCGCAATGCTTGCATTCTCAGTCCTTACATCACATGGCGGCACCATAAAGGCCACCACAGACTCGGAAGCAGGCACAAAAGTGCGCATCCTGCTTAACGCCAATTCCGCGACATCACCCATCGCAATAGACTGGGGCAACGGCCAAGAGGTGAAATACACGGTCGACCCTTCGCAACCGGCCTATAACCGATGGATCGAAGGCACCATTGAAGGTCCGTCGATGGTGATAAGCGGCAACGTGACCGAAGCCCATCTGAAAGAGCTGAACTTCACATCCGTTGAAATCGAAGGCATGGCATACCTGAAAGAACTGGACCTGTCGAAAAACAAGCTGGCAACATTCGATTTGAAATCTATAACGCCGCTGGAAAACCTCAACCTAAGCAACAACCAATTGGTAAACAACACATACGAACGCCGCACACTGTCGCTCGAATATGCCGGCGAGACCCTTTCAACCCTCAATGTAGGACATAACGACGGGTTGATATGCCTGGACATACGTGACCTCATAAGCCTGAAATACTTTTCGGCCAATGATTGCGCGTCGCTCGGTTCGGTGTTCATCTGTATGCCGGAGGACACCCGCACGGAGCTCGTCAACATAGACCTCAGCAACTGCGACCTGGCACACTTCTACCCCGTGAACCTGCCCAACCTGCGTGTACTCAACCTCGCCAACAACTGCCTCATGACCGAAGCTGACGACGAGCCTTTCACCATGGGCAACTACCCGTCATTGTCGATACTCGACATCTCGGGCAACCGACAGATATCAAGCCTCGACATTACCGGCTGCACCCATCTCACCAGCCTCGACATCTCCGACAACCGCTTCGAGCGTATCGACCTCTCACAGGCGCCGGAACTTGAAGTGCTTTACGCATCCAACAACAACATCCCCTCGTTCGACCTTGGCAACAATCCGCTGATGCGCACCATCCACATCGCCGGCAACCCGGTAAAGGAACTCGATGTGACCCGCTTCCCCTACATCCGCTCGCTCGACATCTCCAACACCTCCATTTCCCGTGTCATGCTGATGCAAGCCTCCTATCTTGAGAGCTTCCGCGCAGCCAACACCCTCATCGAGTTCATCGACTTCAACGGCCAGCAGGCACAGCGAATGAGGGTAATCGATATCCGCGACAACAAACGGATGACGGGAGCCACCATGGACTACACCCTCCACACCCTCCCCGAGGCAAAGTCCAGCGCCGTGACCAACCTCTTCATCAGCGGCTCAAACGGTGAAACCGCCGACACAGGCTACGCCACCAGCATAGACATGAAATGGATATGCGATGTCACCGGCGACGGCACTGCCACCCATCAGAACGTGGATGTAACCCTCACCGATGCCACCGACACCGGCGAGAACTGCACCGGCACCGTCGACCGCCTCTATCCCATATTCGGACTGTCGATGGATTACGACTTTGACATCTACTCCACCACCGGTGGCAAATTCTTGATTTCCCAATGGCAACCCATCTACTTCCAGTCCATGGAATCAATCACCGACAAGGCTCTGACAGGCGTTCCCATCCATATTTACCCCTATCCCGAAGATGGGAAACGCTTCCGCAGCGTATCTGTCAACGGGAAAGAAATCTTCAGCCAATGGTTCGTCATCGACGGCCCCGCCGACATCAAAGTGAACTTTGCCAACGAGGAGAACTCCCTGTCGTTCACATCAACCCCCGGCAACGCCATCTCCATGCTGGTCAACACCACAGGAAACAACGGCACCGTCTATGTCGACTGGGGTACAGGCACACGCAACGAATACACCGGCCTTAGGAAATACACCTCCGGCTCCGCATCCATAGGAGGCGAACGCATCGACGGCACCGCATCAGGTACAGGCAAAGTGACCATCTACGGCGACGTGGCCGCCTTAGACATATCGGGCTTCGGCGAATATGGCGCGCTCATGGGGCTGTGGGATAACCAGGTAACCGAAATCGACCTCTCCAACGCAGCTGAACTTCTATACCTTAACACCTACTGGAACCCCATCTCCACCGTCAACCTTTCAGGAACACCGCAACTGGAAGTCCTGAACATGGGCTACAACGATCTCAAGACCATCGTCCTCTCCGCCACCCCCAACCTCATGTGGCTTGACCTTCACAGCGACGGCTTCGGAGAGGACGGCATCTCGATGCTCTCGCAAATCGACGTGACCCGGCTCCCCATCCTACAGTACCTCGACCTGCGGGGCAACGCCATCAATTCAATCGACCTCTCCGCCAACGGGCACCTGCGCTGGTTCAATGCCAACAGCAACAACCTCTCGACAATCGATGTCAGCAAAAATCCACTTTTGGAAGAACTCGACTTGAGCAGGAACAAACTCTCGTCAATCGACATCAGCCGGCAAACCGAACTGCAATCGCTCGTGGTGTCGGGCAACAACCTCACATCGCTCGACGTGAGCGCAAGCCCATTGCTCTCACAGCTGCACTTCGACAACAACGACATCCACTTCATTGACCTCTCCGCCAACAAGGCCCTGCGCCGCATCTACCTGAACGGCAACGGGATGAATGCCGATGAACTTAATGACATCTATTACCTGCTTCCGCACCGTGAACATGGCGATGATGATGACGCCCCCAACCAGGTGAACTGGAATATCGCCGTCACCCAAAGTGGAGACAAGAAGGAGAACGAAGGTACCCGCGCCGACTCATCCATTGCCGTCGACCGCGGATGGACACCATCCCACCAAGGATCCAATGGAGGCTCCGATGTGGCTTACCTCGATATAATCACCCCCCTCCACGGAACCGTTAAAGTCTCCGGCGAGGATGGCACTGAATACACCCATGGCTCGAAAGTGCCCAAGTACATCAAGCTCACCATCACCCCAACCCCGGAAGAGGGCTACAAGATGACATCGTTCTCCCTCAACGGCGAGGAACCCATAGCGGCTACCACTTTCGACATGCCCGGAATCTACACCAAGCTGTGTGTCACATTCGCCAAGGATGCGGGCATCGAAGGTATAGGCAGCGACAACGGAACAACACGCGTCCATGCAGTTGAAAACGGCATATGCGTCGAGACACCCGATGCCGCAGTGGACATATTCCGTCCCGACGGGTGTGCAGCCGTATCCTCCGCACGTGTCAACGGCACCGCCACCTTCCCATTGCCGGGAGGCACATACATCGTACGCACCAACGACGGAAACTCGACAACAATCAGCAAGATTATTGTCAGGTAACTACCCCGCACACATAACGGGGGGCACGCATAAAATGGCTCCGCAGCCCACATGCGTGCCCTCTCTCATTCCAATCATGCAATCAACCGGAGTTCTTTAAAATGAAACATCTACTGCTAACAGCCATAACCGCATCCTTGCTTGGGACATCAGCCGCCACCGCCGGGCTGGCACTACCTTACGAATCCGATTTCTACCGCGACTACACCCTTGACCAAGGTTGGCAGAGCATAAACAATGTGCGACGCGGAGGCATACCGTGGAGCGCGGCAGGCGTT
>WSMN01000067.1 GCA_013316535.1 Muribaculaceae bacterium
TTTGCTCACACCGCCGTGTGGCGCGACAGCCGTTGGCAAAGATAAGTGTTTTTCCTCTAATAACCTCCAAATTATAACTTGAAAATATTTTAGTAAGATGGTGTTTCATAACATCTGTTATTAAACACCCTCTTAGGTGCCGTTCGTGTGCGCCTATTGTTCATAGTTGGCAAGGGCGGCGCGGAGGTCGGTAAGGAGCATGGCTTTGAGTTCGGGTGGGGAAAGAACGGTGACGGAGGGGCCGTAGCTTAATAGTTGCGCCACGAGGTCGGGGGTGATGCGCATGCGGTAGGTGAAGATGGAATATGTATCGGAGACCATCTCTTCCTGGGAAGGGTGGAGCGGTAGGGCGCGGAAATATTTGGATTGGCGGGAGTCGACCTTGAGCTTGATGGTCTTGGGCTGTGACTGTGTGACCATCACGCCGAACGAGTCGCGGAAGTATTCCTTGGGGTCGGCGTGGAGCGGTTGCGGGAAAGTGTCGGGGGTTATGCGCAGTGATGAGATGCGGTCGAGGGAGTATGTCTTGATTTTCCCGTCGGTGGTGTTGCGTCCTGTGACGTACCATAGCTGCCGGTGGATGCGCAGGAAGTATGGTTCGATGGTCACGCCGCGTGTGGGCTGCGAACGGGTGTAGGGGTGATAGTCGAAAGTCAGGGTGCGGTTATGGCGCAACGCTTCGATGGTGGGGGCGAGGAATTCGCGTGCCGACGGCACATCCTCGAGCATGATTCGGGAGGCCACGTCGCGCGAGCCTTGCAGCACGCTGCTGGTGGCCGACGAGTTGAGCATCCATTCGGTGATGTCGCTGTTCTCCGGCTCCACGATATAGTATTCGTAGGTGGAGGTGTCGCACTCGATTGAGAGTGAGAACAGTTCCTCTATGGCCTGGCGGTAGTTGAAGAATGTGCGGCGCGGGATTCCCTGCTCCCCCTGGCCATAGACCGAGCGGCTCCAGCATTCGTCGAGCTCGCGGCGGGATATGCGCCCGTATCGGCGGATTGTGTCGATAATCCAGATGTATCGGTTTAAAATATCCCTTGCCATCTTATTAGGATTTTGTTTGTTTTCGGATGCTTCCGGCTTCCCGCCTCAGTCGAGTACTAACGTACACTCCTTTGGCGGCGCACCGAAATCATCTCGAAAACAAATCAAAATTCTTTCGGTGGAGAGCCAAGGGGGTTCTGTGGTGGGTGTTGAAGAACCCGGATTGTAGGGATGCACCACGGCGCATCCGAAATATATTCACTTAATTTTCACTGATATATGCGGATGCACCACGGTGCATCCCTACAGAATTATCGCCAAATAGTAAGTTCTGCAACACCATCCCTTCTATGTTATTTTGAATACCAGCATGACAGCTTTAGTCGGGTTTCACTTCGCCGACGGCACGCATTATGGTGATAGGGCTTTCGGGGTCGTTGGAGATGACCTGGATGCGTGCATTGAGGATGTCGGCGGGGAGCCGGGTGGGGTCGACAGCAATGGTGACGGTGGCATTCTTCCCTTTCTTCACTTTGGCGGGGACGTCGGTGACGGTCACACCGGGGTCGATGGTGTATACACGGCGCAGCAGCAGGTCGCTCTGGCCGGTGTTGGCGATGGTGAATGTGCGTGTCTGCACGCCTCCGTCGGCAGGAATCTCGCCGAAGTTCACGCGGTCGCCTTCAAGCTCTATCATCGGGGCTTTGGCGCGCTGGCCGGGGGTGAGGCGCGAGAAATCTTCCTCAAGGATTGCCGTGAGGTCTATTTTAAGGGGTTCCATGCCGTCGATATGCAGGAATACGGAGTCGGTTAATATGCCGTAGAGGGCGGTGGATTCGGGTGTAAGGACGAATGAATAGACCTCCTGTTCACCCGGGGGGAGTTCCCCTTTGTCGGAGGATGCGATGCGGATGTATCCGGGCACTTTTTCCCAACGGGGTGACACGGGAGTTTCGGAGGCGTTGTAAACTTCAAGGAACGCCGATTTTGCGCGCCCTTTGAGTACGGTTCCGAAAGGTAGCTGCGTGGTGCGGAGTTTCACGGGGCCGGCCTCAACGGGATAGCGGGAGCGGAGGGTGTTGGATGAGCCGATTACCACACCTTTTATAGTAAGGTTCTGCCGTGGCTTCCCTTGGGTGCCTGCAATATCGATGGTAACGCTTTTGGAGAAGCGTCCCGGCCGCCCCGTGGGGTTGAACTTCACCGTGACCACACCGGTGTCGCCTGGGGCTATCGGTGTTTTGGTGAACGATGGCGTTGTGCATCCGCAGGATGCGCGGGCTGCGCGGATGGAAACATCCTCGGGGCCATCGTTGACAAATGTGAAGCGGCATGTCACTTTACCGTCGTCTTCTTTGAACGCACCGAAATTATGGACGGTTTCAAGCCATCTGACAGCAGCTGCCGCCGGAAGTGCCATTGCGGCGGCAATGAGCAATGGGATTAGTCGTTTCATTCTCGCAGGGGGATTATTTTGCCGGTGTCACGAAACCTTTTATGCGCAGTGTAACCTTTTTGGTTGTCTTGGCATTGGTTCTGATGGTCACAGTCTTGTTGAATTCTCCGGGTCGCCCTGCGGGGAGGAATGTTACCTTGATACGGTCTGATTTGCCTGCTTTTATCGGTTTTTTCGGGAAGTCGGGCCGGGTGCACCCGCACGATGCCGATGCGTTGACAATCATCAGCGGCGCATCTCCGGTGTTGGTGAACGAGAACTCATGGCTGACGGCACCCCCGTTCTCGGCTATGGTTCCGAAGTCGTGTACAAGTTCGGGGAATTCCACAGCCGGTCCGGCGGCTGATGCCATCAGGCCGCAAACGGCCAGCAGCAGTAGGGAAAGAAATTTTTTCATGATTGTGCGTTTTTGTTTTCTTTGCCTGCGAGCATCCCGCAGGCTGCCATTATGTCCTCGCCCCTGGAGGCGCGGATGGTTGCGGTGATGCCTTCGGCGTTCAGAGCGTCGCGGAACCGCTCCATGTGTTCGGGTGATGCGGGATTCAGCTCCGACCCGGGGATTTCATGGAAGCGTATGAGGTTCACGCGGCAGTCGAGCCCTTTAAGGCGGCGTGCAAGCTCGTGGCTGTGGCGGGGTGTGTCGTTGACACCCCGGAACATTGTATATTCGAACGACAGGCGGCGCTGGTGGGAAAAATCATAGTCCCGAAGCAGCGCGAGCACCTCCATGATGGGATATGCCCTTTCGACCGGCATCATCCCGGCACGCTCCGAAGGGTAGGGCGAGTGGATTGATATGGCCACATGCACCTTTGTCTCATCCAACAGGCGTTTCAGCTCGCGCAGTTTGCCGATGGAGCTGACCGTTATTCGTTTCGGGCTCCATGCAAACCCCCATTTGGCGGTCATGATTTCGATTGCGTCGAGCAGGGCAGGGAGATTGTCGAGTGGTTCGCCCATCCCCATGAACACTATGTTTGTAAGCGATGCGCTTTCGGGAATGGAAAGCGTCTGGTTGATTATCTGCGCTGCGGTGAGGCTGCCGTGGAACCCCTGCCGCCCGGTCATGCAGAACGAGCAGTTCATCTTGCATCCCGCCTGGGAGGATACGCACAGGGTGGCGCGTTCCTTGTCGGGGATGTAGACACTTTCCACGTCGTGTCCGCCGGCACCCCGGAACAGGTACTTCACCGTGCCGTCGCTGCTGCGTGCTTCCCCCAGCGGAGCCTCACGCCCGATTATGTATCCCTCTTGGGCGAGTCGTTGGCGTGCACCCTTGGACAGGTCGGTCATCTCCTCAATGGCGGTCACGCGCTTTTCGTAGAGCCACCGGGCCATCTGGCCTGCGGCGAACTTCGGCATTCCGCACTGCGCGGCCACTTGCCGCAGGCCTTCCAGTGTGAGTCCTATAAGCGGTTTCGTTTCTTTCATCATCGTGCTTTAACGTTTACAACACACAAAGGTAGCGAAAATTTCATGGGCGGCTTAATGAAACCGGTCCTGTGCGAATATATTGGCATGTGCCATGTTCCCGGCGATAGCGTTTGCCGCATCGAATTGTCCTGCTTCAGGGTGCATGGCGTTGATGTCGTTGAACAGGCGGACCAGCGAGCGGCCTATTGCGTAGGCAAGGTTCACAGGGACGGCGTTGCCAATCTGTTTGTAGCGTGCCGACAACGTACCCTCGAAATTCCACTCGTCGGGGAAGGTCTGTATCCGGGCATATTCCCTGATTGTCAGCGGACGGGTTTGGGTGGGATGGCATCGTTCGGTCTGTTTTTGTGCCGGCGCGCATGTGAGTGTCAGCGATGGTTCGTCCATAGCCAACCGCCTGGCCATTCCTGTTTTTCCTCCGCCGAGATAGAAACTGCCGCCCATATATTCTTTTTGGACTTCTATCGGCAAGTCCCGCCAATCGCCACCTTCGGGAACCATCGCCATTACCCTGGCTTTCTTTTCGGGATAGGCCTGCCCTTCTGATTCAGGGACATCATGCGGGAACAGCACGCCTCTGAAAAAAGCATCGCGCAATGTCATTATGCGGCGGTAAGGACTCGGCCAGCGGAATTCCACATGCGGCGCGATGTCATTGCGGATGGCAATCAGGATCAATCGTTCGCGCTTTTGCGGCACCTGGTACATGATGGCTTTCAATACACGGGGGTCGACAAGGGTGTATCCGAGTTCGGCAATCGCATTTCGGATTACATCCATTGTGTGTCCGTTGTCGTGCGATAGCAACCCTTTCACATTCTCGCACAGGAAAACTTTCGGGCGTATCTCGTTCACGGCACGTGCAAGTTCAAAGAACAAGGTGCCACGTGTGTCATTCAGCCCCCCTTTTTTCCCGGCATATGAGAAAGCCTGGCATGGGAAGCCTCCTGAAAGGAAATCGACATAACCTCGCAGTGGGCGGAAATCAAACTGATGTATATCCCCTTCAAGTATATTCCATTCAGGGTGGTTACGTCGCAGTGTACGACATGCCGTAGCATCCATTTCGTTGAGCAGCACATGGCGGAATCCGGCCTTGTGCATACCTAAGGCGAGACCTCCGGCACCGGCGAACAATTCAACGGAAGTGAAGTCGCGTACCGGGGCCACCTGCATCTCCTCTTCCCACCGGCTTTCGAGCATTTCGTTTACCTGCGGGATGATTGTCAGGTCTTCCATGTGGAACCCGTCTTGTCCCTTGTCGTTCTTACGATGTGGGTAAGTCCCGTTTTGCATCCACCGGTGTGCAGTGGAGAAAGAGGTGCCTGTAATGTCGGCCAGATTATTGATAGACAGGAAAGTTGGCATCACAGACCTCCTTTTAGTTCTATTTCCTTGGCCAGTTCATCGATTTTCTGCGCAATCAGATGGGTGCCGTCTATGTCGTCCTCTTCCACAACTTCTCCGAAAGCCTTTGCCAATCGGCTGTAGAAAAGGTTATCGCCTGTCAGATGTTCCCAGAATTCCGCTCCGCAATAAACGGGGCATGTCTTGTCGATATTCTTATAGTTTGCCGACAATTCATGCTGTTCACCGTAAAGCACCCCTACAATCATGTCGGTGACCTGTATCGGCAGCCGGTCTAATCGGGCTTTGTTCTGGAGATGTGTGAAATGACCCAATATGGTGGCTACATCGTCATTGTTAATGGTCTCCGGGCCGGCCTTGCACTGACAATATTTCTTTCGGCCGTCCAAGGCGTCAATGAATTCTATGTCAATCCCGTCGATGCCGGAGGCTGTCCCTGCCACGGCTGCAAGCTGCGATATGAATACCTGTATGTTCTGTCCGAAACTGGTGTTTATGCTTGTGCCGAGGATACGCGGGTACACCAATGCCTTTGCCAAAGAATCGGGATTTGTGTTGCCGCAAAGGAAAGCCGCCAGATAGTTTACAAGAAACGGATTTATCTTGAAACTCTTCAAGGATAGCCTGTTCAGGTTTTTCAGATGTGCGGGGATGATGATGGTGCGGAAATAGTCTTTGCCGCTTTCAATAATCCCCTGTTTTTGTTGTTCGGTCATATGGGCTGCTTGTGAAATGGGTTATGCGAATACAAAGATACGCAAAATTCGGTAAATGGGGCATAACCTGCAACGATGCAATAAATTGGTGGAGGATGCGTTACATAGGTATGTTTATGCGCGGTTTGCGCAAAGGTTTTCAATAGTATTAATCCAAATTCTGTTAAATTTTAATGAAAATTTTACGTAGCTTTTTTGCAGCGGCTTGCGCTGTAGCCTTTTGCGGCACCATGGCATCGTGTTCGGAGGATAATGATACCCCTGAAATCATCGAGACCCCCGGCAACGGGGAAGGTGATGACAATGGCGGGGAAGACGGGGACGGCCCGGTTGCCACCGAGGGGGTAGAGGTCACGGCCGTGTACTACGGCGACTACAACAAGAACAACACGGGCAATTTCGGCATCAATTTCCTGACCGCAGGGATGGAGTGGGACGATTTTGAGGAGACTTATCTCGGCCCGGGCAGCCTTGTATATTTCGAGGTCAACTCCAAGTTGTGTGAGAATCCCGATTTCGCCGCGCTTGAGCCGGGCGACTATACATTCGACAGCGACGAGACCTATGCCGCCATGACATTCGGCAGCGCATCGGTGAAAGAGTATGCCGCTGACGGCACGGAGACCGTCCACATCGTTACAGGCGGTACGCTCAAGGTAGAGAAGGCCGACAACGGTATGTTCGTCCTCACCGGCAAGTTCAATATCGGCACCGACTATGATTTCAATTACACCGGCTACATCCGTTTCCTCAACCGCACCGGCGAAGGCTTCATGAGCAATCTCACCGGCAACGTGGAGGTCAAGGATATGACCCAGAGCGCGGTGATTTACTGGGGTGAGACTTTCACCGAGACCTCCGACTATTGCAGCGTTATCATCGCAGGCAAGGATTATGACCTGGTGCAGAACATCGGAGCGTCGCCTGCCCTGAACCTCGGGCTGAACATCACCCCTGGCAGCACGTCGATTCCTTCCGGCACCTATACCGTGATTGATGCCAACGAGGCCGACGACTATGAGACATTCACGGCGTTGAGCGGTGTGTTCGAAGGCACCTACGGCGGATATTTCGGCACATGGTACTTCGACGCGCAGTCGGAGGCTGCGATGCTCAAGGGTAAGATAACCGTCACCGACGAGGGTGCCGGAAAGTATACTTTCGACATCAGCCTTGCCGACGGCTACGGACACACGGTGACAGGCATATACAAGGGTGTTCCCCATGTGATGGAATAAGCCGCAGGGCTTCGTCGCACGGGATAATACGATAAAAAAGCGGGCATATTTGACTGTATGCCCGCTTTTTTATTGGATATAATTGTTTACCTTTGTGGATGGGAGGCAAAGGGGTTGTGGGGCATGGGGTTACAGATTAATCATATGGATGACAAGAAACTTTTCCTGCTTGACGCGTATGCGCTGATTTACAGGGCGTATTATGCCTTGATACGTGCACCCCGCATTACCTCGGCGGGGTTCAACACATCGGCCATATTCGGCTTCTGCAATACGCTCGACGAGATTCTGCGCAAGGAGAATCCTTCGCACATAGCGGTGTGCTTCGACCCCCACGGCCCCACTTTCCGGCATGACATGTATGCCGATTACAAGGCCAAGCGCGAGGCGCAGCCCGAGGACATCACCCTTTCGGTGCCTGTGATAAAGGAAATCGTTGAGGCCTACCGCATCCCGGTATTCGAGGTTCCGGGTTATGAGGCCGACGATGTGATAGGTACCCTTTCGCGGCTGGCTTCGGATCAGGGATTCACCACCTACATGATGACCCCCGACAAGGATTACGGCCAGTTGGTGTCCGACCGCGTGCTGATGTACAAGCCGTCGATGCGCGGACAGGACCTTGAGCTTCGCGGCCCCCGGGAAGTTTGCGCTCGTTACGACATAGATTCGCCGCTGCAGGTCATCGACCTGCTTGCACTGGAGGGTGACACCATCGACAATATCCCCGGTTGCCCAGGCGTGGGACCCAAAACAGCCTCGAAGCTTATCCGCGAATACGGGTCGGTGGAGAACCTCCTCGAACATGCCGGTGAGATTAAGGGTGCCTTGGGGGCGCGGATAAGAGAAAATGCCGACAACATACGTTTTTCAAAAGACCTTGCCACCATACGCCGCGATGTGCCTTTGGAGGTTGATTTCGAGGCTTTAAGGCGAGAGCCGGAGGATGCCGACAAACTGGCCGAGATTTTCACGCGGTTGGAATTCAAGACGTTCCTTTCACGTCTGCGCAAGAATAATCCTGCTGTAGTGGTCGGGGATACCGTCCACGCGGCTCCACAGCCGACGGGTGCGCCGTCGCTGTTCGATTTCATTGAGGGTGACGCCGCCGGAGGGGGCGGATGCCAGGGTGTGGACGAAGGGAGCGGGGAAGATGGGGTGTGCATGTTCTCGCCCGATGCCGATTACCGGGAGGTGGAGTCGGCGGAAGAAGTGGCGTGTGCGGTTGCCGGGGCGGTATCTTCCAAGGCCGTCGGTGTGGCTCTATATGCCGTGGGTGCCGAGGCCATGACCGCGTCGCTCCGCGGCATGGCGGTGTCAACGTCAAAGGGGAAAGCGTTCTATGTCACATTCCCTTCGGTGCCGTCGGCTCGTGCGGAGCTGGCGGGGATACTTGCACCATTGTTCACCTGGCCGGGAACAACGGTTGTGAGCCACGATATAAAGCGCGATATGGTGTTGCTGCGGCGCGAGAAAATTGAAATCACCGCGCCATATTTTGATACTTCGCTGGCACATTATGTGCTGCAGCCCGAGATGCGACACCGCCAGGCCGATATAGCCCTTTCGGTTCTGCGCTACCGTATGCTCGACTATGCCGAAGCCTCGTCGTCGCGCAAACCCTACGGGCTTTTGCCCGGAGGGGAGGAATTGAAACGTCTCTGCGAACAGGCCGATGTCACCTTGCGGCTGCTGGCTCCGCTGCGTGAGCTGCTGGAGGCCAACGGACAGCTGCAACTCACCGAAGATATAGAGTTGCCGCTGGCGCGCGTGCTTGCCGATATGGAGTGGACCGGGGTGCGCATAGATTCGGCCGAGCTGCACACCCTGTCGCTTCAGCTGTCGGAGCAGTTGCGCGACATAGAGCTGGAGGCTTTCAGCCTTGCGGGCGAGAAGTTCAACATCGGATCTCCGGCGCAAGTGGGTGAGATTCTTTTTGGCCGGATGAAGCTCGACCCGAAGGCGAAACGAACCAAGACGGGTTCGTTCTCCACCACGGAAGAGGTGCTGGAGAAACACCGTGCCACCCATCCCATTGTTGGTCTCATCCTCCAGGCGCGTAGCCTTAAGAAGCTGTTGGCCACTTATGTGAATGCTCTCCCTGCGCTCGTGAATCCCAGGACGGGCAAGATTCACACCACCTACAACCAGACGGTGACGGCAACAGGCCGCCTTTCCTCGGCCAACCCGAACTTGCAGAACATACCCATCCGCACCGACGACGGGCGCGAGGTGCGCCGTGCGTTCATCGCCGACCCCGGGTGCCTCATCATGTCGGCCGACTACTCCCAAATCGAATTGCGCCTGCTTGCGGCGTTGAGTGCCGACCCCGAACTTACCGAGGCATTCCGCCAAGGGCTTGACATACACCGTGCCACCGCCGCAAAGCTTTACCATGTGCCGTTCGATGAGGTGACCGACGACCAGCGGCGCAAGGCCAAGACTGCCAATTTCGGTACTGTCTACGGCATTTCGGCGTTCGGCCTGTCGGAGCGTCTTTCCATTCCCCGCGCCGAAGCCAAGGAACTCATAGAGGGTTACTTCCGCACCTACCCCCATATCAAGGAATACACGGCACAGGCCGTGGAAAAGGCTCGCAAGGACGGTTATGTCACCACTATAATGGGACGCACCCGTTTTCTTCCCGACATAAATTCGCGTAACGCCACGGTGCGCAGCTATGCCGAGCGTAACGCGGTCAACGCCCCGTTGCAGGGTTCCGCCGCCGACATAATAAAGATTGCCATGATACGCATCCACCGCGAGATGAACGAACGCG
>WSMN01000008.1 GCA_013316535.1 Muribaculaceae bacterium
ACGGTAAACGGATTTGTAAAATCCGACCGGCCGTTGCCGGTTTGTTGTTTTTGAAGCACAAAATATTGTTTTATTATTTAATCTGAAACGAAGATGAAAAAGTTATTCTTGTCTTTCGCTGTTCTCGCAGGTCTTTCAATGGTATCCTGCGGCAACAAGGCTGAAAACGCAGAAGTTGCTGATGCAATTGATACTGTAGCCGTAGAAGAGGTTGTTGCAGTTGAAGAAGCTGTTGACACCACCGTAGCTCCCGCCGACACTGTTGTAGCTGTCGTTGAGGAAGTTGCCGCTGCTACCGCTGAATAATCCAGCCTCCTAACAGCACAAAAGATTTAACAGCACAATAAAATCGGTCATTCCCAATGGGAACGACCGATTTTCTGTATATAAAGTGTAAGTGCACCCGGTTGCCAGCATCCCGTGCAAGCAACAATATGTGCGGTCAAGAAGTAGAGACACCATTCATGGTGTCTTGTATCATGAATGGTGTCCATCAGGTTAAGCCATCAATAGAGATCGAGCGCCCCCCGGTCACACAACGGCATGAACGCAGTCTCTACAGCGTCAGCATTTAACCACCTGGCCGGCATCATACCATCAGAATGTGAATGAGAGCTGGGTCTGAATGCGCGAATCGTTCGCACCGCCGAGACCGTAGGTTTCACGATGTCCGTAGAGATACTCTATTCCCCATTGGAGATAAGAGGTGATGTTGTAGAAGCAGTTGGCTGCAATGTAACCGGCATAGCGGTAGTTGGCGTTACCGGCAACCCCTTCATGGTCATCGACAACAGCATAATCGCCCACGTTCCATATGCGTGCATAGGACCCGACAAGGTTGAACTGCAATTTGGATGTGGCATTATATGACGCACCGAACACAAGCCCCATCATCTGGTTGGCGGTCATTCGCCCGGGATTGTCATCCTCTGGAGTGAACGACAGCGGACGGCCTGAAATATCCTGTATATAGTTGGCAATACCTTTGCCATAAACACCCTGGAAGTTAAACACCAATGGTTCCCAGAAACTGAAGTTGCCAGAAAGCATTGCACCCCACCCCATCAGACAGCGGGTACGGTCGGAAATGAGGTCTCGGTAACGGAAATTACGGAGTATACCCGTCAGACGTATGCGGTTGGATTCTGAAGCCTGGTACTGAATCCAAGCGGGGATGTCAGGCACCAGTTGCGATGCCTCATCAGTAACTTTCACATCATAAAAATCATGACGGTAGTCCTTTCCGCGATAATAGCCGTTGGAAGAATAGAATGTTGGCATTTCCAGGCCGACAGCGAAACTGAAGCCATCATACGAGGGTGACTTGTAGGCAACTTGATAGGCAGTTCCGGCCACATCACCACACGGGCCCTGTGGGTCGATAGTGTTAGGCTGGGCGGCCAGTCCGTCCTGCATCAGCGTGGCAGTCTCACCGGCGGTTATACCCCGCCAAGTCACATAGGCACGCTTGAACAGAGCCGTATGGTTTGAGCCGTTCATACCCAATTTGACATAAGCCGTGACCTGGTTATCCGTCCCGCCGAGCCCCACAACAGTAAAATCGACAAAGGCATTCAAGGGGTTAATGAAAAATGCGCCTTTCCTACCTGATTGCGGGGGAACAGGTATATCGCCAGTGACAAAATCAACCCCATTGACTGAATGATACAGGTCGTTGCCTACATCATAACCGAGGATAGGATTTATCTTGCCTCCGATGGAGAGGATAAACTTGTTGTCGCGGGTGCGGATGGCAAACTTCGGTGTCGGCACGGCATTAGGCTCGACAGGACGCGCCTGGTCGAGCAGTTCTTTCAGTCCGGGCGTGGTACGCACAAGTTCGATTGTCCCTACTTCGTAAACCACCTCGTCGTCAGGTGCAGGCGATTGTGCCCAAGCGGCACCGGCGCACAAGGCCGCACCGGCCATAAGCAGCTGAAATTTTTGGATTTTCATAGCTATGAATGCATTCAATTAACAATCTGAACCGGAAATCCAACTTGGCTTCCGGCTGTAATGGTTTCAGAGATTGTAAAGTCATCCTATCCTGGCTTCAGTCTCCAATAGCCTTAATACAAACATAAAATGCGCCTCACGGCGCATTAGTTCATTTTAACAAATGTGAAACAACGTGTTTAACGCATTCATCCAACGGGTGTCAGGGAGAGATTTTCGGCAGCGAAACGAAGCATGAGGCCGTGTGCAGCATCATGGTCGTTAGGGATTTCACCATCGAGGATGGCATTCTTAATGCGTTCTTTTATCATGCCTACCTCCCGGCATTCCCCTAAGCCGAATGTGCGCATAATCTCTATGCCGTCGACAGGAGGCTGGAAATTACGGATTCGGTCACGCTCCTCAAGTTCCACCATTTTTTGCTTGACAAGCTGGTAGTTGGCACGGAACCGCTCCACTTTCTCTCGGTTCTTGGATGTTATGTCGGCGGCACAAAGCAGCATCAGGTCGTCAATGTCGTCACCGGCATCGAACAGCAGGCGGCGTACCGCCGAATCTGTCACCTCATCCTCGACAAGGGCGATGGGACGCATGTGGAGCTCCACGAGTTTCTGCACATATTTCATCTTGTCGTTCATGGGGAACTTCATCTTGCGGAATATTCGCGGAACCATCTTTGCACCCACGGCATTATGGCCATGGAATGTCCAGCCGAGATTGTCGTCCCAGCGTTTGGTAACCGGCTTGGCAATATCGTGGAGAAGCGCACCCCAGCGGAGCCATACATTATCGCTACGTTCGGCCACATTATCGAGCACAGCCATGGTATGGTAGAAGTTATCCTTATGACCTACCCCTTTCACAAGTTCCACTCCCCGCAATGCCTGCAACTCGTGGAACACCACCTTAAGCAGACCCGACCGCAGCAGAAGCACCCACCCGACCGACGGTCGCGGTGAAAGCATTATCTTCATCAGTTCATCCATTATGCGTTCGCGGGAAATGATGGCTATACGTGATGCGTTACGCCGAATCGCCTCGAAAGTCGCAGGCAAAATCTCAAAACCGAGCTGAGTTGCGAAACGTATCGCCCTCATCATGCGCAAAGGGTCGTCGCTGAATGTGACATCAGGGTCGAGAGGGGTCCGTATGATCCGTCGTTGCAAATCCCCCACCCCGTCGAACATATCGACAAGCACACCGAAACGGTCGCTGTTCACGCATAAAGCCATGGCATTTATGGTGAAATCGCGCCGGGATATGTCATCGGCCAAGGTTCCGTCCTCTACGATAGGCTTGCGGCTGTCGCGCCTGTAGGATTCCCTGCGGGCACCAACAAATTCCAGCTCGCATTCGCGGCTTTTGACCTGGGCGGTGCCGAAATTGCTGAACACTGAAAGGTGGGAACCCTTCATTTTCTTGGCGACCCGCTTTGCCACCTCTATGCCGCTGCCCACTGTCACGAAATCAATATCCTTGGAGTGCCTGCCGAGCATAAGGTCGCGGACGTACCCACCCACAACATAGCATTCGCGGGAAAGCTCGTCAGCGGCCTCGCCAACAAGACGGAACACAGGTTTGTCAATCATGGCCGCAAGGCCGGTAACATCTATGGACATCGCTCTATCAATCTTTGAGGGTCTCTTAAAGCAACGGGATTATTTCTTCTGGAGCATTGGTGAGGGAAACGGCACCTGTCGGCGTTATGCGATAGGTGTTCTCAATCCCCACAGCGCCGACATGCGGTATAACAAATTTCGGTTCGAGAGCAATCGTGTTGTTTTCCTCCAGAATGCAACGGCTACGCGGGGCAATCACCGGCATCTCATTGATTTCTATGCCGAGACCATGCCCGATGAAACCTGCATGCTGACGATGCCCCATGAACCATCGGTGCAGTCCACGGCTCTCTGCCATGTCAGCAGCAGCCTGATAAAGCACCTTGGCTTCTACCCCAGGCTTCGCCTCGCATTCAAACATCCGGCATATGTCGATGGCGCACTGATGCGCATCACGGGCAAGCTGCGGAATCTCGCCGACAGAAAACACGCGGGTCATATCGGTCATATAGCCTGTGAAATCACCATTGAGGTCAACCATCACGGTGGTCCCGTCTTTGATTTCCTCCCCGCAAGCCCCCACAGGCAACGACGGGTCCAAGCCCGCACCGCCCATAGCAAAATCATAGGGCGTCGGGGCATCGGCATTATCCCCGCAGATAATGTTGCCCATAAAAATCTCCATCGACTGACCGGATATGCGGAACACACCCAAGCAGCCCTCAAGACGGCTTACGCGCTCTATCTCAACCTGAAGTTCATGGTCGGTCATACCGGTGAGGTACAACCCGGGGATCTTACGGTAGACAGCCTCATGTTTGAGACCCGAAAGCCTCATCCGTTCAATTTCAAACGGAGTTTTGACAGCCCTCGCATCACGCAACAGCGATGTGCCGTCCACCATACGTGCGTCAGGAAACAGAGCCTCCAACCGCCGCGCCATATTGTAGGGGACAATGTCGCATTCCAAAGCCAGCCTGGAAGGGGACAGGATGCCTGCCTGTGCCAGTGCGCCCGGAATATCTTCCGGCTTACGGATATAGCACACCTTCTCGCCGGTCAATCCCACAGGGCGACGCACAAACCATGTTATATCACCTTCAGCGGGCACGTAGGCGAAACCCGCGTACACACGTCCGCAAAGATACAACACATTGGCATTATCGCTTACCAACAAGGCTTCAACGCCATTGTCACGCATCAGGCGTTGAACCTTTTCACGCCGCAAGCGAGCTTCATCAGATGTCAGCAACAATAAATTTTCCTCCATCGTATTCCTGTTTCAAAGGTTATGAACACCTTCACATCATCCATGACCATCTATCTTCCTGACGGGACAAAGAACAGTCCCACCTGGTTGACACCACGCAACGTGTCGGTACGCATCAGATGTCTCATGGTCACTTTAGCGCCCGACACATGCGCCACGGGTGGCAAGGTGTCGGTGAGCTGGAATGAAGTGCCTATGCCTCGCCCAAGCCATTTGCCATAATCGTCGGCCACCTGGATATCAATGGTATCGGGTCTGCAGCCTGATTCATACGACACTTCAAGGCGCAACGCTGTGTAGGGATAGGAACTGTCATGGCGCAACGCCACTACAAACGCCCCTTCGCATATGGAATCGGCATGCACCGGCTTGAACCAAACGGCATCGCCGAACTTCCATATGTCCTGTCTCAAACGATGATACTCGCTATAGGAGTTTTCCCTCCCATTGCAGGCAGCAGTCAATAACAGGGCGACAAAGAGCAATATGACTGTCAGAATGCGCATTCACTTACCCAATATCACATTATATCATTTCTCCTGTAGCTTCCGGGCTGCATCAGATCCTGACGGAGCCGTTGGCCTTACCCCGTCGGGGACCTGCGGGGAAGATGTACGGCGGTTCTTGGCACCGTTTCCATTGCCCTTGCGTGCACCCCTGTCGCGACGTTCACCCGACGGCTGTTTCCCGGAGGCTTCCTTGCCGTCCTGATGACGCTCACCATTCCGGGTGTCCTGGCGACGGTCATTGCTACGGTCACGCCGTTTGCCGCGATTGGCCTCACCGTTGCCAGAAGGTGTCCTTTCTCCGGCATCAGCCGGCGGAACCGTTTTACCGGCAGGTTTGTCACCGCTTTTTGGCGACCGCTCGCGGCGACCTTCGCCCCCGTTGCACCCGGCTCCCCCATCCGGCTTTTTACGTTTCTTTTTCTTTTTATTGTCGAAACGGGTGAGCGAGTCCTGCCCGAGGATATCGGCATATTCCGACACCGGCTTTTCCTCATCGCTCGCTTCTTTCAGAGCCAAAGGTTTGTCACCGCGTTTGTTCATGGCAATCACCTCCCATGCGCGTTCAGCAGAAAGTGTCACCAGGTTGGAGGGGATATGCTTGTCGGTAGAATAGGTTATCTCACCCTTGAATATATCGGCTTTAAAATAGAAATAGGTGGCATCGGCGGTCTCCAGTCTGATTTCCTTTCCAGGCAATTTGCGTGATGCCTCCACATAAGAATCGACCTCAAAATTGAGGCAGCATTTCAGCTTGGCGCATTGTCCGGCAAGTTTCTGCGGGTTCATGGATATATCCTGGAAACGTGCAGCACCTGTAGAAACGCTGACAAAATTAGTCATCCACGTGGTGCAGCATAGCGGCCGACCGCACGGCCCGATGCCTCCGATACGTCCGGCTTCCTGACGCGCACCAATCTGCTTCATCTCTATTCGAACCTTGAAGGTCTCGGCCAGCACCTTGATAAGCTGACGGAAATCCACACGTTCGTCGGCAATATAATAGAATATGGCCTTGTTGCCGTCGCCCTGGTACTCAACATCGCCTATTTTCATGTTGAGCTGAAGGCTTGAAGCAATCTTGCGGGCACGTATCATGGTGTCGTTCTCAAGGGCACGGGCTTTCTCGTAGCGTTCGAGGTCGGAGGGCTTGGCCTTTCGGAACACACGGTGTTTCTCGGAATCAGGCTTCACGCCGGCCTTACGCATCTGCAATCTGACCAATGCCCCGGTTAGTGTCACCTGCCCTATGTCATGACCGGGCGCAGCTTCAACAGCCACCATATCTCCCACTTCAAGCGGGAGGTTGGTGGAATTTATATAGTAGCCTTTGCGGGTGTTCTTGAATTGCACTTCAACCATATCGTCATCGGCATACCCGCCGGGGATGTCGTCGAAATAGTTGAAGCTGTGGAGCTTGCCTCGGATGGAGCAACCGCCTCCACAGCCCGAGGCGCAGGCTCCCCCGGAGGCTTTGGCGCAACATCCGTCGGAATTGCCGCAAGAGCCACTGCCGCCACAGGATTTGTCGCAACCGTCGCAACCTCCGGCAGCGTCACGGCGGGTGCACTCCTCGCACCCCCGGCCGCAACAGCCTTTATCCTTAATGTTATCCTCTTTCTGTGACATGTATCAATCAAGTTAAGAGGGGGTTATTTTGCAAAGCTTACGGCACGTGTCTCACGGATAACGGTAATCTTCACCTGTCCCGGATAGGTCATTTCATCCTGGATGCGCTTGGCAATCTCATTCGAGAGGCTTTCGGTCTCGGCATCGTCAATCTTGTCGGCACCGACAATGACACGCAGTTCGCGGCCGGCCTGTATTGCGTAAGTCTTGATTACACCGGGATAAGAAAGGGCGAGCTGCTCAAGGTCGTTAAGACGCTTTATATATGCTTCTACGATTTCGCGGCGTGCGCCTGGACGTGCGCCTGAAATAGCATCACAAACCTGTACAATCGGAGCCAGCAGAGTAGTCTGCTCCACCTCATCGTGGTGAGCACCGATGGCATTGCATATCTCGGGTTTCTCCTTGCAACGTTCGGCAATCTTCATTCCGAGGATTGCATGGGGCAATTCAGGCTCCTCATCGGGCACCTTGCCTATGTCGTGGAGCAAACCGGCGCGACGGGCTTTCTTGGGGTTAAGACCGAGTTCCGAGGCCATAATGGCACACAGATTGGCAGTCTCACGGGCGTGCTGGAGCAGATTCTGTCCATAGCTCGAACGATATTTCATCTTGCCGATCATGCGGATAAGGTCGGGATGAAGGCCATGGATACCGAGGTCGATGGCAGTGCGCTTGCCTGTCTCGACAATCTCTTCCTCAATCTGCTTGCGCACCTTGTTGACAACCTCTTCGATGCGTGCGGGGTGGATACGTCCGTCGGCAACGAGCTGGTGCAAAGCCAGGCGAGCGATTTCGCGGCGCACAGGGTCGAAACCCGAGAGGACGATAGCCTCGGGGGTATCGTCAACAATGATTTCAATGCCGGTGGCAGCCTCGAGAGCACGGATGTTGCGCCCTTCGCGACCGATGATGCGCCCTTTTATCTCGTCGGAATCTATATGGAACACAGTAACGGAGTTCTCGATGGCGGCTTCCGTTGCCACACGCTGAATGGACTGGATGACAATACGCTTGGCTTCCTTGTTGGCAGTCATCTTGGCTTCGTCCATTATCTCGTTGACATATTGCGCCGCTGCGGTCTTGGCCTCGTCCTTGAGCGACTCCACAAGCTTTTCCTTGGCTTCCTCGGAAGAGAGACCAGAAATATGCTCAAGAGTATCCTGTGCCACACGCTTCAGTTTGTCAAGCTCCTCCTTACGGGTCTCCAGCACTGATTCCTCGGCGTTCAGCCTCTGGCGGAGGGTGTCGAGCTCGTTGCGCTGGCGCTGGTTCTCACTCTGCTGTTGGTTGAGCTGCATTTCACGCTGCTTCATCTTCGATTCTACCGACTGCACCTTCGCCATGCGTTGGTTCGCCTGTTTCTCGGCCTCATCCTTTATCTTGATGCCCTCTTCCCGGCCTTTCAGCAGTTCTTTCTGGCGAATCAGTTCAGCCTCCTTGTTGGCTTCGTCAACGATAGTTTTTGCACGGCTGCGTGCCATTGACTGCTGCACCATGAGGGTGGCAAATGCCCCCGCCGCGAGTGCCGCAATGGCTATCACTACATAAATAATCAAATCCATTGTATCGGTTTATAGTTGTGTTGTTAAGTGACTTAAAGAAATTATTTAATGTATTCGGTGACTTTCGGACTCAATGTTTCTTTGCTCGTCTTTCGAGTGCTTTTTCCCGGCGTTGTCGGTCACGATGCCCGCATCGCTCCCTCCGCCGCCAGAAAAAAATCATCTCGAAACACTTCGCAAACATCCATTAAATAATTTCTTCAAGTCACTTATATGATTATGATAATGTCAAAAACAAAAAACGCCTGAACCCATCATTCGCGGCACCCACAACAACAGAGACAACTTCACCATAATACGGTGTGTCCCGGATGTTATGCATACCGCCGATGAATCCGGCGCGGAAAATAGCCTGAAATGTCAACAGAGCCTCTCTCTCCAGAAAAGCCGTTGTTGCACAACCGTTCAAAACACTTCAGAAGGCCTCATTCGGCAAGCCTTCCCACATCAAGCAATATTTCATCGAGCCGAGCCTCAAACGAATTGAGGGCATCTTCGGTGTCCTTCGCCAATGCGGCCTGTGTAAAAAAAAGTTCTGCAAACCTGAACGCCACCATCGCCAGGACCTCTGTCGGCGATTTGCTTTTGAATTTCGTGCTCCACGAATTCCAAAGGCGGTTAAGATTATATTCCGCAGTGCGTATCACCTCCTCATCCTCCCTGTTGATAGAGAGTGAAATCGGAGCCTGATTGGCAATGCGTATGGTTATGTTCAGTTTATCATTCATAGTGCCTTAACTTAACTGCTATACTGTTGCCCGGACGGGCGCATGGCATTTACGAGCACGCCGGGGATAGGCCCGGACGGCGGAAATAAGAGAGGCATATGCGCCATTGCCGGAATCATTCGTTCAGATCTGTTATGCACTTGTCGATTTCCCGCACCAATTCGGAAAGCACCGCACGAGTACGCACCACATCGGCTCTGTCGGGAGCGATGGTAGTGGCGATTTTCAGGAAGTCCACCTCGATGCGCAGTTTTTCGTTCTCCGCGCGCAGCTTTTCAGCGGTTTCCTCAAGCTCCCTTATACGCTCCATAGCCTCGGCACGCATACGCGCCATCAACGCGTATCGGTCGAGAAGAATCTGTGCTTTGGCATTGACCCGGTCAATGGTTTGTCGAAGCTCGCCGGCCATACTTATCCAAATTTTTACAAAAGTAAGCATTTTCCCCGACACGCACCTAATTCCGCAGGCATTTTCTTAAACAAAATCCGCAGGAACATCACAAGAGCCATTTACACGGCGGCCTACCAAAACGATTGAGCAGTTTCGACCAAGAAACATGCCGCGAATTAAAAAAATATCTGCGTTATCTGCGAGAGCTATTCTGCGCCCCATACACCTATACCGAAGAGAACGCAGGCCAATACATGGAATCACCGCTCCGAACATAGCCTGCTTAACCTTCAACCGAATTTTGCAACCCACGGTCAACGGGTGAGGACGATATTCTTGTCGGCGGCTATACGGCGCATGTTAAGCACAGCATAGCGCATACGCCCAAGGGCAGTGTTGATGCTTACGCCGGTAGCCTCGGCAATCTCCTTGAAACTCATATTCCGATAGAAACGCATGTCAAGCACCTCGCGCTGCGATTCGGGCAAGGATTCCATTATGCGGCGCACATCGGTGTTTATCTGGCCGGTAACGAGCACATCCTCTATGTTTTCCTCACTAAGGTCGCGACGGTTGAGCACATCGGTCTCATCATTGTCGACCGACACAGTGTTCTCGCTTTTTTCCTGACGGAAATAATCGATAATCAAGTTGTGGGCTATACGCGTAATCCATGCCGAGAACTTACCGGCATCGGTGTAACGCCCTTGGCGTATGGTCATGATGGCCTTGACGAAAGTTTCCTGGAAAATATCATCGGCCACATCCTTATTCTTGACGATGTTCAGTATGTAGGTAAAAACACGGTTCTGGTGTCTACGGAGCAGAGTGTCAAACGCCGTATTATCTCCGCTGGCATAGGCCGCCACCAATTTCTCATCGGTAAGCCGGGTCATCTTCTGCATTGTATCGTATTGTGTATTGTTAAGATTAAGTAGAGGTGTACTTATAGGCAGAACTGTTTTGGGATTTGAAATTTACTATTTTTGACTATATTTGACTGATTTCATAACTTCACGGACAGAATCCGTTCATGCATTGCAAAGGTATACAAAAATATCGAACCGACAAGTGCTTTCGCAAGGGTTTAATATTTTTTCAACAAAAGGAACACAATAAAGACCGTCACAAAGCGTTGAACGGCATCAAAAACCAGCCTTACCCAACGGCAATCCGCTGGCGACAACCAGAATGCCATAAATTTCACACCGCAACAAAATATTTCACACCTTGGGACGTTATATAAATGTGTGTTAGAACCTTAGCATGACACGCCAACCGACAACTAAATCAAGACTTCCCGTAAATGCCTATGAAGAATGTTTCTACCCCATTGAAGACCGCCGGCAACGTGCTGCCATCACCCCATCGGCATCAGTCGACACCACGCAAATCAACGATACTCCTAATCCGCCAATTCGCCAGAGCTTACAGCTGCCCTGCAACCATGCCGACCGCATTAGGAGGCTTCGTGGCCAACTAAGTGCCGCAAGAGTTCCGTTAAAACGCAAACGCATTTTAGCAGCATCTGATTGCGGGCACCATCATTTCAAATTTGTTTTTGCTTAGGGGATGCTCCAAGCCCGCAACATCGCCATATCAGCCACACAAATATTGGTTATTTGCATTGTCGGAACCTTTGTAGTATCTTTGTCAGCTTGCAATAGTGTAGGCATACTCCGTTTGCCCCGTTAGCGAATGGGGAAAAACGATGAGGCCACCAACCCCAAAGTTCCACCACAATGAAATAACCAATCAATGAAGAGGACTTTATTGAGCGTCGCAACAACGCTCGGCCTTTCTTTGGCCATGACGGCAGTGCCAGCAAAACAGGGCATACGCACTTTCGTTCAATCCGACGGCACCACAATATCGCTGGCGCTAATCGGCGATGAACGATTCCACACTTTCGTAACCACCGACGGATTGCCCGTAGAACGCACCGGTAACGGAGATTTCAAATACGTCACAGCCGAGGGCATCTCGGATGTGACAGCCCACAACCTCGGTGCGCGCACCGAGGTTGAAGCCGCTTTCCTGGCGGAAAACGCCAACGAACTGTCGGTGCAGAAACTGGCAAAACGCCATGCAGCAAAGCGCGCCAGCACCACCGCCATGAAAACCTCACAGGTGCCGAACATAGGGGCGGCAAGGGTACCCATCCTACTGGTGGCCTACAGAGATTATCCGTTCCGCGACGGAGCCAACGCCATAAACACCTTCAAGGAATTTTTCAGCGAAGGGGACAAGAGCGCAAGGCAATATTTCATCGACCAGTCGAACGGGAAATACACCCCGCAATTTGACGTCTATGGCCCGATTACACTTTCGGGCAACCGAGCAACCTACGGCGGCAACAATTATCGGGGCAATGACAAGGGTGTAGGCAAAATGGTGGGCGAAGCCTGCCAGGGGCTAAACTCCACCATCAATTTCAAGGACTACGACAATGACGGCGACGGAGAGTGCGATGTGGTGATCGTGCTATATGCCGGCGACGGAGAGGCTTCATCCTACGATGACGATAGCGCAAACGCCGTATGGCCGTGCCAATGGGACCTGCGCAGTTCCGATTTCGGCAAGGCCCTCACCCTTGACGGCGTAACTGTCAACAAATTCGCCGTGTTCAACGAACTCCACGGCTCCGACCTCTCGCAAATCGACGGAGTCGGCACGTTCTGCCACGAGTTCTCCCATTGCCTGGGGCTCCCCGACTTCTACGACACCGAATACAACGGCCACTTCGGAATGGGGCCATGGTCACTGATGGACCAAGGCTCTTACAACGACGACGGCTACACCCCTCCGGGTTATTCAGCATACGAAAAGGAATTCATGGGATGGATAAGCATCCCTGAAGCCACGGAAAACACCCGCTACAGCCTCCCCGTGTTCAACCAAAAGAACGCCGCCACCGACCAGGCCGTCAGAATAACCAACAGCAAGGACAAAGACGAATATTACATCCTCGAGAACCGCGCACAGCAGGGATGGGACTCCCATATGGCGGCAGAAGGGCTCATGATAACCCATGTCACATACAACGCATCGGCATGGAACAGCAATGAGGTCAACAACTATTCATTGCAACGCATGACCATCATACCTGCCGACAACGACCTTAAGATGGATAAGCTCACCTATTATGGCGAGACATATTATCAGGTCAACGAGCAAAGCCTGCTCGGCGACCTCTGGCCCTACGGAGGAGCCGACGCTCTGACCGACGTATCAGTGCCGGCCGCCAAAACCAACACCGGCGGGTATATGGGCAAGCCCATAACCGAAATCAAGCGCAACGCCGACGGCAACGTCTCGTTCATGTTCATGAAAGCCGCCCTCCCTTCAGTGAGCGCGCCATCGCTGACATCGCCCAACGGGATGGCATCCGACGGATTCACCGCCGCATGGGACCACACGCCCGATACGGAAGTCACATATACCCTTGAGACATGGCTGCACCGCAACATAACCTACACGCAGGTTTACGATGAATCTTTCACTTCCGAACCAGCCGGATGGAACACCGAAGGCTATTGTTCATGGGAAAACGACGGGCTGCGCATGGGATCGAGCAGCAACAACGGCTCCGTAACCTCACCGCAGTTTACAGCCGACGAAAGCGGCCTGATTACCGTGGCAATCACAGCAAAAGCATGGTCATCGACCGAAGGGAGCGCAGCCCGCATCAGCGTGCTCGATGCCGCAGGAACCGTCATCGACCAAACCCAGATTCCACTTACCGGCCAATACGCCGATTACCATGCGCTCCTTAACGGCACGCCAGGGAAAGCCGCCAAGGTGCGCATAGAAACCATCGCCAATAAAAAGCGAATGTACGTTTCACATGTGACAATCTTCACCGGCGATGCCACCGAAGCTCCGCAAACCAAAGCAAAAGCACCTTCGGAGACAGGCGACGAAAGCCGCCGCACCATCACAGGCATAACCGAATTGAGCTACAACGTGACCGGCCTTACTCCCGGCGCAACCTATGACTACCGAGTGAAGGCTGTGCCGGTCAACGATGCCGAATGGAATGAAAGCCAATGGTCGGCAACCCGGACCATAGACCTCTCGCAATCGGGAATCACAGCCCCCGTAACCAACGTGCAAACCGATGATGCGGAATATTTCAACATGCAGGGGTTGCGAGTTGACAACCCCCACCTCGCACCCGGCATATACATACGCCGGCAAGGCTCCGTTACGGATAAAATCGTATTAAAATAGGATAGCACAAAAAGCGGCTGCAAAGTTTTGCCAATCGGAATAAAATGGCTAACTTTGCAGCCGCTTGGCCAAGTGCCATGCTTAATAACAACCAACGTTTTAAATAACATTTAGTTACAAATGAACCACTACGAAACCGTTTTCATTTTAACTCCCGTTTTGTCTGACGCTCAGATGAAGGAAGCGGTAGAGAAGTTCACCAAGGTGCTCACCGACAACGGTGCAACTATCGTGAACGAAGAAATCTGGGGTCTGCGCAAGCTCGCCTATCCCATTCAGAAAAAGTCAACCGGGTTCTACTCGCTTGTTGAGTTCGACGGCGACCCCACCCTCGTCAAGAAGCTTGAAACAGCTTTCCGCCGCGACGAGCGCGTGATTCGCTTCCTCGTGTTCCGCAACGACAAGTATGCAGCAGAGTACGCCGCCAAGCGTCGTAACCTCAAGGCCGCCAAAGCCAATGCACCCAAAGAAGAAACCGTAGAAAACAAGGAGGACTAAACCATGGCACAGACTCAATCAGAAATCCGTTATCTCACTCCCCTGTCGGTGGATGTGAAGAAGAAAAAATACTGCCGTTTCAAACGTAGCGGCATCAAGTATATCGATTACAAGGATCCCGAATTCCTCAAGAAATTCCTCAACGAGCAGGGTAAGATTCTCCCCCGCCGCATCACCGGCACCTCGCTGAAGTTCCAGCGCCGCGTTGCCCAGGCCGTGAAGCGTGCACGCCACCTGGCTCTCCTCCCCTACGTGACCGACTTGATGAAATAACCGGAACCCACAACCGTTTCCACAACACCGACATCAAATTATGAAAATTATATTGAAAGAAGATATCGCGAACCTTGGCTACAAGGACGATATCGTTGAAGTAAAGGACGGTTACGGCCGCAATTACCTCATCCCCCAGCGCAAGGCCGTCATCGCCAACAACGCCAACCTCAAGCAGCTCGAGGAAAACCAGCGTCAACGCGCACACAAGCTCGCCAAAATCAAGGCTGATGCAGAAGCCGTTGCCGCTTCACTGGCCGATGTTGCCCTCACCATAGGCGCCAAGGCTTCGGCCACCGGCACCATCTTCGGTTCTGTCAACAACATCCAGATTGCCGAAGCCCTCGAACAGCTCGGCCACAAGATTGACCGCAAGATTATCGTGCTCAAAGAACCCGTAAAGGAACTTGGCAAATACACTGCCAAAATCAACCTTCACAAAGAAGTGACAGTTGAGATTCCCTTCGAAGTTGTAGCAGAATAAAAGCAAAACGACATAGTTGCAAACAGGGCTGCCCCCACACGGGGGGCAGCCCTGTTTGCAACATCACAATTTCTAATGCCATGCCCAAACCGAGATGCCGGTGCATATGCAAACGCGGTGAAGGGTATTGAAGAACCTCGGTTGTAGGGATGCACCATGGTGCATCCGAAATAAATTCGCCTGATTTTCATCAATATATGCGGATGCACCAAGGTGCATCCCTACAAAATTATCGCCAAATATCAAGTTCTGCAACACCCTCTTACAACCATCTGCCAACCAAATTACAAGGCGCATGAATGTCGTCTCTGCTTGCCTTTCAAAAAAGAATGATTCGGCTGATGAAAATTCATCCTGCCTATTTTCATCAGCCGAGAAGATTGATAAAAGCGGCCACATCCGTGTCGCCCCAAAAATCAGCGATAGTGAGCCACACGAGAAGCAACAGAATCAGAATACCCACCCCGAAATAAATCCAAAGGCTCGTGCGCCCCTTGCCAAGTTTACTGTTACGTCTTACCATTTCCCTATAAATAAACAAGTTGAACATAATATGAAGCGGCTTAACCATTTGTTAAAGCCAAAAGCCGCAAACCACCGAAGCGGGATTGTAACGGCCGTTCATTATCATAACGCCACGTGAAACCGCAATGTTTAATGGCAGAATCATCACATCATATCGGTGGGTATGGGAATTTTTGCGTAACTTTGTGATGTGAAACGCATTCTATCAATCGACTTCGGGAAGAAACGTTGCGGGATAGCCGTGACAGACTCCCTGCAACTCATAGCCAACGGACTGACCACGGTGGAGACCTCTAAACTCGTGGAATTCATAAGCGGATATGTGGCACGCGAGCCGGTGGAACGCATAATCGTGGGGTTCCCCACCACCATGCGAGGCGAGGAGTCGGAATCCATGCGCTATATCCGTCCTGGCATAGCACGGCTGAAAAAAGCGTTGCCCGACATGCCGGTGGAATTTTTCGACGAACGTTTCACATCCGTACTCGCCCATCGTGCCATGATTGATGGAGGCATGCGCAAGATGGCACGCCGGGACAAAGCCATAGTCGATGAAATTTCAGCCACAATTATACTTAACGATTACCTCGAGAGCAGGAGGTCGTGAGTTATGACGGCAAGTCACAAGGCTTGATCGGGAATACTGAAACATTTGTAAATCAGAAAAGAAGAAATAATGAAACTGCCTGTATATCTTTACGGCCATCCGGTCCTAAGGGAAGTCTCGAATGAGATTACGCCTGAATACCCGGAGCTGGATAAGCTTCTGGCCGACATGTTCGAGACAATGTATGCCTCGGAAGGTGTGGGACTGGCCGCCCCGCAAATCGGCCGCAACGACCGCATCGTGGTAATCGATGCCAACCCGCTTGCCGAGGATTTCCCTGAATGCAAGGGATGGAAAAAGGCTCTGATAAATCCTGAAATCGAAATACTCGACGGTGACCAGGTGAGCCGCAGCGAAGGGTGCTTGAGCCTGCCCGGATTGAGCGAGAATGTAAAGCGAGTGGAACATATTCGCCTTACCTACCTTGACCAGAATTTCCAGCCTCACGAGGAAGAGTTGTCGGGATTTGTGGCGCGCATAGTGCAACACGAATGCGACCATCTTGAAGGGAAGGTGTATATCGACCATGTCGCCCCCATACGCAAACAGCTCATCCGCTCCAAGCTCAATAATATCATTGCCGCCCGCGTGCGCTGCGACTACCCTGTGAAATACGCGCCGCAGAAACGCAAGAAGTAGTTTTTAGCTGTTAGTTTTTAGCTGTTAGGGACTGACGGCTAATAAAAACGAACAACAAATACCAACAACTAACGGCTAAGTGCTAAAAACTGACAACTAAAAAGCTACAACGAACGGCTAACAACTAAAACTAAAAACTAAAAACTCATATGGCCGCCCCTAATCCAGACGACAAAAAAATCATATTCTCGATGGTGGGAGTCTCCAAGACCTATCCACCACAGAAACAAGTTCTCAAAAACATCTACCTTTCGTTTTTCTATGGCGCTAAAATCGGCATCATAGGTCTTAACGGTTCAGGAAAGTCCTCACTGCTGAAAATAATAGCCGGAATCGACAAAGATTTCCAAGGCGATGTGGTGTTCTCGCCAGGTTACTCGGTGGGATACCTGGAGCAGGAACCGAAACTTGACCCCGAAAAGACGGTGATTGAGGTTGTGCGCGAGGGCGTGCAGCCGGTGATGGATCTGCTCAAGGAGTTCGATGATGTCAACGCAGCATTCGGCGACCCCGACGTGCTGGAGAATCCCGATAAAATGGACGCTCTCATACAGCGTCAGGGGGAATTGCAGGATGCCCTCGATGCCTCTGATGCATGGAACATCGACTCCAAGCTTGAGCGCGCCATGGACGCATTGCAGTGCCCGCCCGACGACCAGAAAGTCGACACCCTTTCCGGGGGTGAACGCCGCCGTGTGGCGTTGTGCCGTCTGCTGCTGCAACAGCCCGACGTGTTGTTGCTCGACGAGCCGACCAACCACCTGGACGCAGAGTCAATCGACTGGCTCGAACAGCACCTGCAACAATATCCAGGCACGGTAATAGCAATTACCCACGATCGCTATTTTCTTGACCATGTGGCAGGTTGGATTCTGGAACTTGACCGTGGCGAGGGGATTCCCTGGAAAGGCAACTACTCCTCATGGCTTGACCAGAAGACCAAGCGCATGGCGCAGGAGGAAAAACAGGCGAGCAAACGCCGCAAAACCCTCGAACGCGAGCTTGAATGGGTGCGCATGGCTCCCAAAGCCCGGCAGGCAAAAGGGAAAGCACGTCTTTCGAGCTACGACCGCCTCCTGAACGAAGACCAGAAGCAACGCGAGGAACGCCTTGAAATTTTCATTCCCAACGGACCGCGTCTTGGCAACAAGGTTATAGAAGCCACGGGATTGGAAAAATCGTTCGGAAAGAAGCAACTTTTCAAAGACCTCAATTTTTCACTTCCGCCCAACGGCATTGTGGGTGTAATAGGCCCCAACGGAGCGGGCAAAACCACCCTGTTCCGCCTCATCATGAAGCAGGAGATGCCCGATGCCGGTACCTTTGATGTGGGCGAGACAGTCAAAATAGCCTATGTTGACCAACGTCACCACGACCTGTTGCCCGAACGCTCCGTTTACCAGGTGATCTCTCAAGGGGTGGAAAGTTTCCGCATGGGCGGGCGCGACGTAAATGCCCGCGCCTATCTGTCGAAATTCAATTTCGCCGGCGCCGACCAGGAGAAAAAAATCGGTGTACTCTCTGGCGGGGAGCGCAACCGCCTCCACCTCGCCATGGCATTAAAGGAGGAAGGAAATGTGCTGCTGCTCGACGAGCCGACCAACGACATCGACGTGAACACCCTCCGCGCCCTGGAGGAAGGTCTGGAAGCTTTTGCCGGATGCGCAGTAGTTGTGAGCCACGACCGCTGGTTCCTCGACCGCATCTGCACCCACATCCTTTCATTCGAGGGGGACGGCAAAGTGGTGTTCTACGAAGGCTCCTATTCCGACTATGAGGACTGGAAGAAAGCCCAAAACGGCGGAAAGGAACCGCCGCGCCGACGCTACCGCAAGCTGATGGACTAACCCACTTACCACGTGATTCCTACGGGAGTGAAAACAAAAGCAATCTTTTATCTCACATGTATGCTGGCCGCTGCCCTCGCCTTGACGGGGTGCAGCGCCACGCGTCATGTGCCTCAAGGCCAATTCCTCCTCGACAAGGTGACCATTTCGGTGGAAGACAGCTCCGATGTGTCGGCAAGGCCGCTCTACAACTATCTCCGGCAGCATCCCAACCATAAGGTGCTGGGTATGGCCCGGCTGCAATTAGGTGTATACAACCTGTCGGGACGCGACTCAACAGGGAAATTCAACCGATGGCTGCGCAAAATAGGTGAAGAGCCGGTTATCTACGATTCAATACTCACCGACCAGTCGGCACGGCAGTTGAAACAGGCCCTGGTCAACAGCGGTTACAACGACGCCAAGGTGGAATATTCCTCCGAATCGATCAAAGACAAGAAGATAAATGTCGCCTATCGCCTGTATCCCGGCGAGCCGCACGTAATTTCATCCATTGCCTACGAATTCGATGACCCGACGCTACGTAAAATAGTGCTGTCAGATTCTTTGTCACTGCCAGTGAAGGCAGGTGGCAACCTTGACCTCAATATACTTGACGCGCAGCGTGCACTCGTGGCTGAAAAAATGCGTGAAAAAGGATATTTCGCGTTTACAAAGGAATATGTCAGCTTCGTTGCCGACACCGTTGCCGGAGCCAAGGAGGTAGACCTGACGATGGTTCTGCGCAACCCCAGGGTTGAGCAGTCATCCGACACCCCGCCAACGGCACAAGAACCCGGGGGCGAACTGACCGCACCTCCGGCCGAACAGGTGCTTGCCCTCATTGCCCCCCACCGCCGCTATGTTTACCGTAAGGTGACAGTCGTGCCGGACTTCTCTCCCGGCGACAACACCGCCAATTTCCGATTCACCGACCGCGACACCGTCAACTGCCAGGGGTTGGAGATATTATATGGCAACGACCGCTATCTCTCACCAGGAGCGATAGCCGAACAGGTGTTCATACGTCCGGGGCAAATCTACAGCACTTCGGGCATAGACCGCACATACGAGGCATTGAACCGCCTGTCTATTCTTCGCTATGTCAATATCCTCACACGTCCTGCCGGACAAATCGGCGACATGGAGGCACTCGATGCTTATGTGCTGTTGTCACGCACAAAAAAAATGGGGGTGACGCTCGAACTCGAAGGGACAAACTCCGAAGGTGATTTTGGTGTGGGAGGAGGCGTCAGCTACCAGCACCGCAACCTCGCCCACGGTGGAGAGGCCTTGACATTCAAGCTTCGAGGTGCCTACGAAAGCCTGTCGGGTGACTTCGACAACCTGATCAACGACAACTATACGGAACTTGCATCGGAGGTGGGCATAACATTTCCCAAGTTCATGGCTCCGTTCCTGAAATCATCGTTCAAGCAGCGCATGAGGGCATCCACAGAGTTCGCCGTTACATTCATGCGCCAGGAACGCCCGGAATATACCCGCATAATCGCCGGAGGAGCATGGCGTTACAAATGGGCCGACCGCTCCAACCGTACCCGACGCACATTCGACCTCATAGACCTGAACGTGGTAAACCTGCCGCGTTCAACCATTGATTTCATCGATAACATCGCCCCCGATAACCCTCTGTTGCGCTACAGCTACGAAGACCACTTCATCATGCGCATGGGCTACACCTGGTACCACACCAACCGCCGGCCGGCCACATCGACATTCCAACGCCTCGAAACCCAGGTCAACACATTCACCGTGCGCGCCGCCGCCGAGACAGCAGGGTCGCTGCTATATGCGCTTTCATCCCTCACCGGGCAGAAGCGCGAGGACGGCGCATATAAAATCTTCGGCATTCAATATGCCCAATATCTCAAAGGGGAAATCGACTACACCATCAACCACCGCTTTTCCGACCGCAACTCCATCTCGTTCCATGCCGGGGGAGGCATAGCCTACCCCTACGGCAACTCGGAGATGGTTCCGTTCGAGAAACGGTTCTATGCCGGGGGTGCCAACGGAGTGCGCGGATGGGGGGTGCGTACGCTCGGGCCCGGAGCATACGACTCACGCAACAACGTCACAGACTTCATCAACCAGTGCGGCGACATATCTCTTGTGCTGAATCTCGAATACCGCAACAAGTTGTTCTGGGTGTTCGAGGGCGCAGTGTTCATCGATGCCGGCAACATCTGGACCATAAAGAACTATCCCAACCAACCCGGAGGATTTTTCCGTTTCAAAACGTTCTATAAGGAGATTGCACTCGCCTACGGCCTGGGGCTGCGCATGGACTTCAACTATTTCCTGCTGCGCCTCGACATGGGGGTTAAAGCCCATAATCCCGCCTACGGGCAGGGCCGATGGCCGCTGCTCGACCCCAGCTGGAAGCGCGACGTATCCTTCCACTTCTCCGTCGGATACCCCTTCTGACACAGTGGTAATACGCACGCATCCGGCTCTCCCGATACAAAACCGCCCTACAAACCAACACAGAACTGACAATGAAACAACTCGTTATATTCGACCTCGACGGCACTTTGCTCAACTCCATCGCCGACCTCGGCGCAGCCGCCAATTTCGCCCTGACACAATGCGGGTTCCCGACACACCCCGTCGAATCCTATCCGCGCTTTGTGGGTAGCGGGGTTACAAAACTGCTTGAGAGAGTGTTACCCGAAAGCGCACGGTCGGCGGAACAGGTGGAGGTGATGCGCCGATACTTCAAGGAATTTTACGGCGAACATATGACCGATGCCACCGTCCCCTACCCCGGCATACCCGAATTACTGGAGCAACTGACCTCGCGCGGAATCGCGGTGGCCGTGGCCTCCAATAAATACCAGTCGGCTGTGGAGCACCTTATCGCCCACTATTTCCCCGAAATACCGTGGGTGGCTGTGGAAGGGCACAAAGAGGGCATACCCGTCAAGCCCGACCCCTCGATCGTGTTCGAGATACTGTCGAAACGCCCGACGCCAAAGGACGCCGTGCTCTACGTTGGTGATTCCGGCATAGACATGGAGACCGCCCGGCGTGCCTGCGTGGAATCGGCCGGGGTGACCTGGGGCTTCCGCTCCCTCACCGAGCTGCGCGAGCATTTCGCCGACCACATCGCCGACACCCCCTCCGCCCTTCTCCGCCTCGCCCTTTAGCGACTACGTCAACAGCATAATCGACGATTCATTACAGAATTTTTCGGGAATTCGGGAGGGGATGGTAGAGGGAATGTCGGGAAAAAGCAGTAACTTTGCAGTCGGGAAAGCAAAAGACTTCGTACAATTCTATATATCAATCATTTAAGGTAAAGAGACTACAATGGAATTTTTGCAAGAGCTGCTATGGCCCGGTAATACATCTTTGGCCGCGACCCTGGTGCTGCTGTCGTTTGTGATTGCAGTAGGCATCTATTTGGGAAAAATACGGTTTTGGGGAGTGTCGCTCGGCGTGACTTTTGTTCTTTTCGTGGGCATCCTCATGGGACATTTCGGCTATGAAGTGCAGCCGGAAGTACTCAAGTTCGTAAGGGAATTCGGTCTGATACTCTTCATTTTTGCAATCGGCCTCCAGGTGGGACCCGGCTTTTTCTCATCGTTCAAGAAAGGGGGTATACGCCTGAACATGCTCGCCACGCTCGGTATCCTGCTGAATGTGGGCATCGTAGTCGCTATATATTTCATTGACGGGACGACCTCCATCAATGCCCTTGTAGGTGTCATGTCGGGTGCCGTCACCAATACCCCGGGGCTTGCCGCCGCACAACAGGCCGTTGGCAATGACCTCGAGGCTGTCAACACCATGTCGATGGGATATGCCGCTGCATATCCTCTCGGGGTGCTGGGCATCATCACCGCCATATTGCTGGTAAAGGCTTTGTTCCGCGTTAAAATTGACGATGAAATAAAGCAAATCAACCAGGAGACGGAGGATAGCCAGACCAAACCGCATCTCGTGTCCTACGAGGTCACCAATACACTTGTCGACGGCAAGACGCTTTTGCAGCTACACGACATAATCCATTGCGAATTTGTGGTTTCCCGACTGATGAATCCCGACGGGAGCATCATCATACCTAAATCGAGCACCGAAATCCATGTAGGCGACAAGCTGTATGTGGTCATGTCGGTGCAGGACGAACACAGTTTCGATGCTGTGCTCGGTCATCCCATCGAGATGGGCGATGAAGAATGGGAGGAAGTGGCACCCGCCAATGTGGTTTCCCGCCGTATCCTCATCACCCGCAGCGAATATAACGGAACTGCCCTCGGCGCACTGCGCCTGCACAAGGGATACAACCTCAACTGCACCCGCGTGAACCGTGCGGGTGTAGACCTCCTCGCATCACCGGGGCTGCGCCTCCAGATGGGCGACCGCATCACCGTTGTTGGAGACCTTAACGACATCGACCGCCTCGCATCGAAACTCGGCAACTCAATGAAGCGCCTTAACCAGCCCAACCTTGTGACCATTTTCATAGGTATCCTGTTCGGTATCATCGTGGGGTCAATCAACGTGGGCTTCGGAATGAAACTTGGCCTGGCAGGAGGCCCGCTTGTGGTGGCAATCCTGTTGAGCCGTTTCGGATACAAGGTGAAACTCGTGACTTACACTTCGTCGTCGGCATCGCTGATGCTCCGTGAGCTCGGTATCTGCCTGTTCCTCGCGGCAGTCGGCATCGGCGCAGGAAAGGGTTTCGCCGACACGGTGTTCAACTACCAAGGCATGTGGTGGGTGATATGGGGCTTCATCATAACTTTTGTACCTCTGATGGTTGTGGGATGCATAGCCCGTGGAGTATACAAAATCAACTACCTTACAATCATGGGTATGATGTCGGGCGGCTATACCGATCCCCCTGCCCTCGCCTATGCCAACAACTCAACCGGCAGCGATGCACCGGCTGTGGCTTATTCCACCGTCTATCCGCTGACAATGTTCCTGCGGGTGGTGGCTGCGCAGGCCCTGATCCTCTGCTTCATGTAAACCACGATTTTTAGAGGTCTAAAATCGGGGCATGGTCATTGTGGGACGGTTGAGGCGGATAACACGCCTGGCAGTGCCGCCACATGTGCGGTTGCGGAAATTCACCGTCACCAGTCCTGCGGTGGCTCCAAGGCACTCTTTAACCGCAATCAGAAGTTCGGTAATACCCGAGAACCCCGAGAAAGCTTTGTCGAGCAGGGTGCGCCCATATTGAACCACATTAACAAACACTACATCGTGGCGATGGACAGTCAGCTGTTCATCGCCGCTTTCCGACATAGAGGCACCGAATCCCACACCCACAGAGAGGGTGGGAATATTATTAAGGGTGAAAAGATTGTGTGCATACATAATGGTAATCTCCTATAGTTCTGTTTTACAATGCAAAGTTATGCGCATACCGGGCAACAATATTTCACACCTAAGCCAAACAAGATTAAAACAGACCGTAACATTTTATCGTTGGGGAGTTGGCTGAAATTTTGTAACTTTGCACATTCAACAAGATAAAACCACATAACGAAATGTTAGACAAAATAAATGCCTTAAAGGCTGAAATCGAGAGCCTTCAGGCCACTACCGCCGATGAAGTGGAAGCACTCCGCCTGAAATATCTTAGCAAAAAAGGCGCCGTCAACGTTCTTATGGCCGACTTCCGCAATGTGCCGGTCGACCAAAAGAAAGCTATCGGCATGGCCATCAATGAGCTAAAGACCTTGGCCACAGATAAAATCAACGCGCTGAAGGAAGCCACAGAGCTTTGCGAAGATGGAACCGACGAACTCGACCTTACCCGCACCGCCGCTCCCGTGCGTTTAGGCACACGCCACCCGCTGTCGCTTGTACGCGACGAGATAGTGGCAATTTTCCGCCGTCTCGGTTTCGCTGTGGCACAAGGACCTGAAATAGAGGACGACTGGCATGTTTTCTCATCACTCAATTTTGCCGCCGACCACCCTGCGCGCGACATGCAGGACACCTTTTTCATCCAGCGTAATCCCGATGTGCTACTTCGCACCCACACTTCGTCGGTGCAATCACGCGTGATGGAACATTCTAAGCCCCCTATCCGTGTGCTATGCCCCGGACGCGTTTACCGCAACGAGGCTATCTCGGCACGCGCCCACTGCTTCTTCCATCAGGTCGAAGGGCTTTATGTAGCCAAGGACGTTTCGTTTGCCGATTTGAAACAGGCATTGCTCTATTTCGCAAGGGAGATGTTCGGAGCCGAAACCAAAATCCGTTTGCGTCCGAGCTACTTCCCGTTCACCGAACCGTCGGCAGAGATGGATATTTCATGCAACCTGTGCGGTGGAAAAGGATGCTCATTCTGCAAAGGCACCGGATGGGTGGAAATCCTCGGTTGCGGGATGGTCGACCCAAATGTGCTTGATTCCTGCGGCATAGACTCAAAAGTTTACAGCGGATACGCCTTCGGGATGGGAGTGGAGCGCATAACCAACCTGAAATATCGCGTCAACGACCTGCGCCTGTTCTCGGAGAACGACGTGCGGTTCCTCAACGAGTTCACCCACGCCCACTGACCACCGCATATGCGCCTCCGCCATGGTAACCTTTGCTGAAACCATCTGTGTTGCACTTGGAGGTGCGGCAGGTGCGCTATCGCGATTCGGGATGCAACATTTCAGTTTCCTCGATTTCGGAAAATATCCCAACACCATAGCCGTCAACCTGCTGGGTTGTGTGGCCATAGGTGCAGTGTGGGCAATTTTAAATGCATACAATGCCCCTATTTGGCTTAACCGCCTGGTTATTGCGGGATTCCTGGGAGGATTCACCACATTCTCTACCTTTGCACTCGATTTCGTAATGCTTGCCGAGGCCGGCAAATGGCCATATGCAATCGGCTACGCGTCACTAAGCATGATTGGCGGTCTGCTGCTCTGCTGGGCGGCACTGTCGGTCACAACCCGTTTAATGGAAACCTTCATAACGCAATGACAACTAAAGAACGTTACCGGCGCACCCTTGAGCTGCTCGACAAGGCCATTCCACAGGCAGAAACAGAACTGAAATATGACAACCCGTTCCATCTTCTGCTGGCTGTGATATTGTCGGCACAATGCACCGACAAGAGGGTGAACATGATAACCCCCGCGCTTTTCGCCGCAACCCTTCACTCCCCAGTAGGCAAGTCCTCCGGCCACACATGCCGTGGCATAGATGTCTTTGCGGAAAAACAGTGGCTCCTGGTTTATCAGTATATCACGCAATACTCCCCCGAACGAACCGGTGATTCCACCCATCACTATCGCCACCCACATGGGATAACCCTCGGTAAGTGATTTCTGTATGCCTATCACCACGAACAATGCCAGTCCGAGTGTATCGAATACGAACAGCATCCTGTTGTTGCTCACCAGCATTTTGCGGAAGAGGATTACAACGGCGAGTGCAACCCCGGTGACCCCCAGATAAATCCACGTCTGCATCCAAAATACGTTTATGTCGAGCAGTACATCGCGGAGCGTACCTCCTCCGATGGCGGTCACCAGTCCTACCGTGTACGCTCCGAACCAGTCGAAGCGGTGGAATGCTGCCAGCCTTATGCCGCTTATGGCGAAAGCAAAAGTACCTATGACCTCAATTATGAACAGAAATACCGATTCCATTTTCGGTTATATAGGATTAATGATATATAAAGGGAGGTGTGCCAAACTTTTTGAATTTTGACACACCTCCCTTAATTTTACCCGGATGGATAGGGTGCTGTCAGAATGGTTCAGATGGTAGGAGCTTGTGAGTGAGGCTGAAGGGAGTTGACTTCGGTCAATGACCGAAGCCGAACCCCGCAAGCGACGACCCAGATGAGCCATTATGACACACCCTCATGTGGAAAACGAGAATCAGGCTTTCTTACCGAAGGTAATGCTCATGCCGAGGTTAATCTGCATGGAAGCTTTTCCAACAGGAAGGGACAGAGGCTGCGGTGTCACCTTGAAGAACTGGTGGTCGGAACCAATAAAGAATGTGTAACCTCTGGGGTGGAAATTGAGCATCCATCCGAATGAGGCCCCGAAAGTGGATGCTCCATAATTCACAGCCATATCGAACCGGCGTGTCGGTTTGTAGTTAGCCGAGAAACGCCCCTCAGTCCATGAAAAACATCCTGCAAAACGGTGTGTAAATAAGAATCCACCTGTAAGTTTTTGGTAAAAGGGCATCTTGCGGCACCGAGAGTGAATGTGGCGTTGAGTGCGGTGGTTCGGGAACCGTTCTCCGACTTTCGCTCGAAATTGGCACAATACTTAAGACTTAAGGTCGTCTCACATGTCTTCGAGTTGTTGGTTGAGCTTGTTCTGCTCATAGTCAGGTTGGTCGGAATCCAATGCGATGTTTTGGAACCATTCGAATGTGAATGCCGTTCCATGGGTAGCGGCATTCACATTGTGTTTCCAACTGATGAAACCGAGGTCGGTAAGTGCCGCCGACAATGTAAGCCCGGGAACAAACTTATGCCTGTCATATGTGGCGCCAAGGTCAAAGCCCAATCCGAATCCCGTACCGAAACTGTCGAGGTCAATGCCATCATAGTCAATCTGGTTGCGCATATCGGGTTTGTTAAGGTCTTTGCCTGATTCCTGGTAGGTGGGTGCTTTCAGGCCGTTTACAGCTATATTCAATTGCCCGTCGGCACGCAACTGCCATTTGTCGTAACCCATTGTCACGTTCATGCTCTTTATACAGGCATCTATGTTGCCGGCTCCAAGCAGGAATTTGACTTTTGCTCCTACATTCAATTCGTTAGTGATCATCTTGCCATAATGAGACAATGCCGGACTGAAGGGTGTCGCCAACATTGATGATGCGCTGGTTCGCAGAACCTCGAAAAAGGAGTGATGTGTCACGTTGCTGTAAAACAAAAGGTCCATCCACGATTACATCCAACATGGATAGCAATTCTGTCACCGATGAATCTTCACGCAACTGCTCAAACAGGAACCCGGTGTAGCACCAGATGTCGTATCCTCTAATTTTCAGCGCCTTGGCGAGTTCTGTCAAGGCTGTCGCCTGATATAAGGGGTCACCACCGGAAAATGTCACATTGAATCCGTTCTCCTCGACTATGCGCACTATTTCGCCGATGGTCATTTCTGTCCCACTTGAAAAATCCCAGGATTGGGGATTATGGCACCCCTCACATTTATGTGCACACCCGGCAAAATATATGGATGTACGCAACCCTGGCCCGTCCACAGAAGTGCCGGGCACAATGCTTAACACCCTCAATGACGGTTCTGCATTAGAGTTTTCCATCTGCCTCATTTATGAACCACACGGTCGGAAAGTTCGGCAAGTTTAGCTGAATTCCATCGTTCGGTGGTGCCTACAAGATAGCCGGTGATGCGTTGCAGCTTGTCAATGTTGTGGCTTCCGCATTTCGGGCAAGATTCAAGCCCATCCTGCGCATCCTCATATCCACAGTTCATGCAGCGGTTGCGATTGTGGTTGACCGAGCAATAGCCGATGTTATTGGCATCCATCAAATCCACAATATCGGCTATGGCCTGGGGGTTGTGCGTGGCATCGCCGTCGATTTCAACATAGAATATATGGCCTCCACCTGTAAGTTTATGATACGGGCCTTCTATTTTGGCTTTATGGCGCGGTGAGCATTTATAGTACACCGGCACATGATTGGAATTGGTATAATATACCTTGTCCGTCACCCCTGAAATTTCCCCGAAGCTCTTGCGGTCCTTGGCAGTAAACTTTCCTGAAAGCCCTTCGGCAGGCGTGGCAAGGACGGAGAAGTTATGCTGGTATCGTTCGGAAAATTCGTTTACACGCGAACGCATATGCGACACGATGCGCAAGCCGAGTTGCTGTGCTTCGTCCGATTCTCCGTGATGTTTACCTAAGAGCGCCACCAGGCATTCCGCAAGGCCGATGAACCCTATGCCGAGAGTGCCTTGGTTGATGACACTTTCAATGGTGTCTTCAGGCGAAAGCTTTTCGGCACCGTTCCAAAGACGGGACATCAATAGCGGGAACTGCTTTGCCAAAGCCGTTTTTTGAAAATTATAACGGTCGCACAACTGGCGAGCCGTGATTTCAAGCACTTCGTCAAGCTTGCCGAAGAATCGATCGATGCGTTCCTGTTCATCCTTTATGGCCATGCACTCTATGGCTATGCGCACAATATTGATGGTGGAAAAACTGATGTTACCTCGTCCGATCGACGTTTTATCGCCATATCGGTTCTCGAAAACACGAGTACGACACCCCATAGTGGCAACCTCATATTTGTAGCGTTCCGGGTCATCGGCTTTCCAGAGCTCATGATGGTTGAACGTTGCATCAAGATTGACGAAATTTGGGAAAAAGCGACGGGCCGTTACTTTGCAGGCAAGCTTGTACAAGTCGTAATTTCGGTCACCAGGCAGATAGTTTACGCCTTTTTTCTTTTTCCATATCTGGATAGGAAATATGGCGGTCGCGCCGTTCCCTACACCCTCATATGTGGAATGCAACAGTTCCCGAATTACACAACGTCCCTCGGCTGAAGTGTCAGTGCCATAGTTAATGGAACTGAACACAACTTGGTTTCCGCCA
>WSMN01000009.1 GCA_013316535.1 Muribaculaceae bacterium
CACATTTTACTAAAAAATGTTGAATCTGACGGTCAACACTTTTCCGGACTAGACAGTTTATCATGAAATGTTAATTGGCACAAAGATAACAAAATTATCACTAAATAAACCCAAATGCGTCTATGGATGTTAAAAAAACAGGTTAGTCACCAGATAAATTCCATATTAATGAAAATCCACATTAAACCGCTCATAATTATGTCATGCTGCATCCTGGCAGCAACAGACGCAAATGCAGGCAAAAGCCTTGTTTCCTCTCATACAGATTCTGTCATCAACACCATAAAAGTGTTCAACATCGACGGAGGAGAACCAGGCATCTCCAATTTGGGCAACCGCAGCGACCTCACGCCAAGGCAAGATTCGATTCGTTCCCTGGTGGAAGCTTTCTATTACGACCAGTTCCGTCATATGCAGGACCCCGAAGCACCCACATTCCTGTTCATGAGCAAGAAATCAAACCTGCTCATGGGAATCGGCGGGGTGGTAAGAATGCGCGGATGGTATGACTGGGGCGGTGCCATCCCGGGCAACGGGTTCATGCCCTATCTCATCCCCATCCCGGAAAATCCCGCAAGTATGCGAAAATTCGGCACCACTCCTGCAGGTACCGCCCTGTTCCTACAGCTGGTAGGGCGCAGTGGGATGGGTACATACCGCCTCTATGTCGAAGCCAATTTCAACGGTTATCAAGGACGGGGACTTCATCTGAAGAAAGCCTATGTCACTCTCGACGACCTTACGGTGGGTTATGCCAACTCCACATTCTCCGACCCCGCCGCCATGGCACCTACCGTCGACGCGCAGGGAGCGACCAACAAACTGGCGAAAACCGATGTACTCATCCGTTACATGCCCACATTCCGCCGCCACTGGTCAATAGGGGTTTCACTGGAAAACCCGTCAACACAAATCGATGTCGCCGATGGCCTGACCGCCAAGACTTCGGAATGGCTTCCCGACCTGGCGGCATGTGTGCAATACCAATGGGGAGAAGGGGAACATGTCAGGTTGTCGGGTATAGTGCGCAATCTCGGTTACCGCGACCTCATCGAGCAACGCAACCATAATGAGGCGGGATGGGCGGTGCAGCTAAGTTCCGTGGCCCACCCCCTGCCCCCCGTCACAACATATCTCACATTCAATTATGGCCATGGGTATGGAGGTCTCACCAACGACCTGCTGGCCGGAAAATACGATATGATAGCCAACCCTGAAGTCCCGGGTCAGCTTTATGCACCGCGTTCTTTTGGATATTGCATAGGCGTGCAATACAATTTCACCCATGCCCTATTCACGAGCGTATCGTTCAGCCAAACCCATCTGCTGCCACGTTATGCTGTGGAGCCTACGGAATACCGCTACGGCTGGTGCGCCGCCATCAACGTGTTCTGGAATGTGCTGCCACGTCTGCAACTGGCCGCTGAATTCGACCTTGGACGACGCATGAATGCAGACGGCAGCAACCGATATGCCAAAAGAATAGGAGCCGTGTGCCAGTTCTCGTTCTGACCCCCTTGCGGCTTCATTGTTTTGCTTTATTACCGAACAACGCTGCCGCGCGTGCCGGATTCAATCCAAGCTCAACAGCTTTTGCCGCATCGGCACGCGCATCATCCTCCCGGTAACGCAATAGATTCAGAAACGCACGGCAATAATACAGTTCCGCATCACGCGGGTCAAGTTCCAGGCCGCGCGCAATGTCGTCGGCAGCCTCGGCCAGTTCCTCAAGTTGCAGACGGCACATGGCCCGGGCAGAATAATAGACGGCTTCCGGCTTCACTTTTATCAACTCCGTATAAAGAGGAATGGCCTCGGCAGGCCGGCGGGTATTGGAATATATCACCGCCATAAGCAATTTCCCCTGCAGGTCATCGGGAATCGCTTCCATGAATTTCCGTGCATCAGCCTCGGCGAGATCGGGCCGACCGCCGCGCAGATGCAATGCCGCACGGTCGTACCATGCATCGGCAAATGTGGAATCCATCTGCAATATCAGGTCGTAGTCCTTCAAGGCATCATCGGCACGCCCCATCGCGGAAAGAACCCGCGCACGGTTGTTGAGAATCACCACCGACGAAGGAGCCATCGCCCGTGCCTCTGAAAGGGTGTGCAACGCAAGTGAATCCTCTCCGGCATAATGATGGAGCATCCCGACATTGGAAAGCAGCATCACGTTCTGCGGATTTGACGGTTCGGTGCGCATCGCCTCTTCAAGATAAGTGATGGCCTCCGACCATTTGCCCTTGGCAATGGCATCGTCGCCCCACTGCACATATTTCATGTAATCGGAATCGGCACTGCCAAACAGCGATACAAATGCACAGCACATAACCGTAAGAACCTTTCTAATCTCCATCTCTTATCTCCTGAATTTACGATTTCTCAAAAACAGCCACGTCTGCAACGCGCCCCTCATCACCAGATAAACGATGAATGCAAACCAAAGCGCATGATTACCCATCATCGGGAAAAGCGAATACAGCAAAATGAAAAACGCGGCCATAGCCCCAAACATCGACAGCAGAAGCTCACGGGTGAGAGTGGCACCTATAAAAACACCATCCCATGCAAACGCAGCGAAACCGGCAAACGGAACCACCGCTGCCCACAGATAATATTCACCTGAAGCCTCGATCACATCCGCATCACCCGACATCAACCCCAGAAATGCCTCACCACCGAGGAAATACATCAGAGTGAACGCAGCAGCCAACGCCAATCCCCACACGAAGACACCCTTGACACAACGGTGAAGTGCCGAAAAATCCCGCGCCCCGACATATTTTCCCACCAATGCCTCGCCGGCAAAAGCGAAACCATCCATCATGTAGGAAAAAAGCAAGAACAATTGCATCAGCAATGTGTTTACGGCCAACACAATCGCCCCTTGGCTCGCTCCTTTGCGTGTGAACCACAACGTGACGGCGATAAGGCAGGCAGTGCGCAGCATCACCTCGAAATTGACCCTGAAGAAACGCTTCAGCCCTTCAGCACGGAACACCTGGCCCCACCGCGGGCGGCCAATCCTGTACCGCCGCAGCAGCCATAGCCCCACAGCGAATCCAATCCATTGTGCAGCCAGCGAACCTGTGGCTACACCTGCTATCCGCCATCCTGCCGCATAAACCAGCAGCAGGCTCACGGCGATATTGCAAACGTTTATCACAACTGACGTGACCATCAGCATACGGGAGTTCTGCATCCCCAGGAACCACCCCGAAAGGGCATACATCCCCAGGACGGCAGGTGCGCCGTAAATGAGAATCGAAAAATATTCCGCCGCAAGCGCGCCTGTACCGGGGTCGGGGCCGACAAACCATCGCAACCCCTGCCCCAGCGGCCATTGCAATATCACCATCAGCACCCCCGCCCCACATGCAACCATAAGCGACCGCCACAGCACAAGCGAAGTGGCAGCACTGTCGGCCGCCCCACAGGCTTGTGCGGCAAGCCCCGAGGTGCCTGCACGCAGGAACGAGAACAGCCAGTAGAGCATGTTGAACATCACCCCGCCAACAGCTATCGCTCCAATATACACCGCACTCCCCATATGCCCCACAACGGCCGTATCTACCAGCCCCAGCAACGGGGTGGTGATATTGGCCACTATGGAGGGCAAGGCGAGTGCGAGAATCTTTCTGTTCACAACCGGTTATTTCCTGGCACGGCAGGAATCCCACCAGAGATATGCAATCAACAGGCCGTAGGCGATGATACCGTAAACCTGGAGCATACCTGCAGAAACGCCGTTGACATATTCGTAGCCGAAGAAACGGGTGAGCGCGGCAAACACACCGAACAATGCGCCACCGGCGATAAGGCCGGAAGATATGAGAGTGCCACGGTCGCGGCGCGCATCATTGACAGCCTGGTCTTTAGAGCTATGGCTCACGAAATAGGCTATCGCACCGCCAACAAGCAACGGCGTGTTGAGCGACAACGGTATGAACATACCTAGACAGAACGCCAGTGCGGGAACCCCCAGCCAATTGAGCAAGAGGGCAAGTACAATGCCGGTCATGTAGAGAATCCAGGGGGTGTCGCCACCCATCATCAGAGGTTCAATCACCTTTGCCATGGCATTGGCCTGCGGGGCGACAAGAGCGTTCTCGCCGGTGAAACCGTAGACCTGGTTCAGAACAAGAATCACACCGCCCACAGTAGCTGCCGAAACCAATGTGCCGAGGAATTTCCACTGCTCCTGTTTACGGGGGGTGGAACCGAGCCAGTAGCCCACCTTAAGGTCGGTGACAAAGCCTCCGGCCATTGAAAGCGCGGTGCACACCACACCTCCGATGACCATTGAAGCCACAATGCCCGAGGTGCCGTTAAGACCGATGGCAACGAAAATCGCTGAAGCCACAATGAGCGTCATCAGCGTCATGCCCGACACGGGATTAGATCCCACGATAGCTATGGCATTGGCCGCAACCGTGGTGAAGAGAAACGCAATGAGCGTCACTACAACCCAGGCCACCAAAGCCTGCCACCAGTTGTTGATTACGCCGAACCAGAAGAATAGCAGCACGGCAACCAAGGCCACGACAATGAAGAACACAATGTGCTTCATTGAAATGTCCCATTGCCAACGCACAGGGCGTTCCCCATCTTTGGCACCACCCTTGAACTCGCGGCCTGCAAGACCGACAGCCTGACGGATGATAGGCCACGATTTGACGATGCCTATCACACCTGCCATGGCGATACCCCCTATGCCTATCATGCGGGCATAATTGCTGAATATATCACCGGGAGCCATGGTCACAAGCTCGGCATTGCCGTAGGTGCCCATGAGCGGGATAACCACCCACCACACGAAGAGCGACCCGGCGCAGATAATGAACGCATAACGCAACCCCACGATGTAGCCGAGGCCAAGCACCGCGGCGCCTGTGTTGCAGCTCAACACAAGTTTGGTCTTGGCGGCAATCGCCTCACCCCAGGAGCTGACGGTTGTGGACAGGGTTCCCGCCCAAAAGCCGAAAGTCTCTACCACATAATCATATATACCACCAATCAATGAGGCCACAACAAGTGTTTTGGCCTGGGAGCCGCCTGCGGCTCCCGCCGTCTGTCCGCTCGCAAGCACCTGCGTGGTTGCAGTGGCTTCGGGGAAAGGATATTTGCCGTGCATATCCTTCACGAAATATTTACGGAACGGGATGAAGAACAGGATGCCGAGCACACCACCCAACAGCGAGCTTAAGAAAACCTGAAAGAAGCTTACGGTGATTTCGGGATACTTCGCCTGCAGTATGTAAAGAGCGGGGAGAGTGAAGATGGCACCGGCCGTAATCACGCCGGAGCACGCCCCTATCGACTGGATTATCACATTCTGCCCGAGAGCATTCTTCTTACCGAGAGCGCCCGACAGCCCCACGGCGATGATGGCGATGGGGATTGCGGCCTCGAACACCTGCCCCACCTTGAGTCCAAGATAGGCGGCAGCGGCACTGAAGATGACGCACAACACCAGACCCATCACCACGGAATAAACCGTCACTTCCTTGTAGTCACGCGCCGGATGCATTATGGGGCGGTACTCCTCGTCAGCACCAAGTTCACGGAACGCATTTTCAGGCAGCTCCAGCGGGTCGGCATCGGCATAGATGCCTCTCTGTGGCTCATCCGCAACGGGAGGCGCACTTCGTTTTACTTTTTCCATTTGCTGTTATTTTGTGTTGGTTTCTATCATCGGTTCATTTCTGCATGTTCGGGTCGATTGAACGTGAAAGGATGTCGAATGCCTCCACCACGATTTCCGTGACGGAGCGTTTGATGGCATTGGAATCCTGCCACACACGGGTGCGCAACTTCCCTTCCACATAGAGTTTCGTCCCCTTGGTGATGTACCGCTCGGCTGTCTCTGCATGGCGGTCCCACATCACTATATTGTGCCATTCGGTGCGTTCCGGCATCTGCACCCCATTGGAATTGGTATAGGCCCGTTCCGATGTGGCCAGCGAAAATGTGGCATAGGGGCGTTCACCCACATACCGAATCTCCGGGTCCCTCCCCACATTCCCCACCAATATCACTTTATTCACTGACATAATACAGAATTTACTAAGAGATTGTCTAAATCGCTACAAAGATAACCATCTTCATGCAAACTTGCTCTCTCCACCCCGTAGGAACCGGAACATTTCTTTCTGAATTACAGATTTCAGAGCAAAATTCACTCCAAGATACAGAACCAAAGCCGTAGTGGCCTGGACGGCGAGCAGGAGCCAGCAATCGGCTATGACGAGGCTTTCAGCCCACAGAAGGACACAGATGGCAACAGTTTCCACAAGATAGGGGATATTGTCGGCAAGGAACGACCCGAGCGACCGCCCGGCAACCTTTGCCACGCTTACCGTCATCACGCCCCATGTTATCAACGAGGCTGCCAACTGCCCGTAAAGAAGGATTTTTATACCAAGAACCTTGTCGCCGTCGGTGGCCATGGCGATGACCGGCAGCGTTGCAATCAAAAACAGCAGTGCCGCCCCGTCGCGCAGGGCTTCCATCACTACCACCGTGCGTGTGCGGGCTTTTGCCACCAGGTAATTGTTGTATAAGGAGGTGAGCACGGTGAAAACGCCCCGCAGCAACAGCAATTGGAACAGGATTATCGAGGGATCCCATTTTGTGCCGAAAAGACAATGGAAAATAGGGGTGGCCATCACAATCAGGAACCCCATGGCAGGGAAAAGCACATAGGCGGTGAAACGGTTCATCTTGGAGGATGCACGCGAGAAACGCTCGTCATCATCCTGCACCTGCGACAAAGCCGGCAGAAACGACGCACTCACCACCTGCGAAATGGAGGTCACGCCCATTTTGCTCCACTTGTCGGCCTGCGTGTAATAGCCCAACGGAGCCAGCCCCGCACGGTTGCCGATAAAAAATGAATATATGTTCTGAAACAGGACGTTAAGGAACGATGATGCCAGCATACCGCCCCCCACACCCATGAAACTCCGCAACGCTTTCCATGAGAACCGCAACATCGGCAGCCAGCCGGAAGTGAGCCACAACACCAGGCTCTTGACACCGTTGACCGTAACAGTTTGCCAAACTATAGCCCACGCACCGTAGCCCCCGAAGGCAAGCCATATCCCGGCCACCGAGCCACATAGCAGCCCGAAGGCATTTGCGGCAGCCACCATACGCACATCCATGCGCTTCATCAGCCGGTTTGTCTGCACTATGGCGGAGGCATTGAGCATGAACGAAAGGAACATGACCCGGCTAAGGGGAACTATGCGCGCATCGCCCCCATAGCAATCGGCAATCAGCGGAGCGCACAGGAAAAGAACCGCATATAACAAAGTGGCAACCCCCATATTGAACCACAGCACTGTGGAATAGTCGAGCCGGGTGGGAGCCTTGCGCTGCATCAGTGCGCTGTAGAAACCGCTGTCGACAAACAGCGAGGCGAATGCCTGGAAAACCATTATAGCCCCTGCCAGCCCGAAATCCTCTTTGCTCAACAGGCGCGCAAGGATTATCCCCGTAACTCCATAAAGCAGTTGCGTGGAAACACGGTCAATCACATTCCATTTGACCGACCGTGCAGTTAGGGTTTTCAACGGGGCATCCTTTTCCATACTCATCCAAAGGTTACTCGTCGTCGGGTTCAGGCCCGGTTTCTTTGTCCCCGGTCCATTCGGTTCCCTCGAGAGAATAAATCTTCACTCCTACGGAATAATTGCGTATGCGTTCAGGCTTGTTGCGATAATAGAGTTTCCCGGCCATCACGCCCTTGACCGTGAGCACCTTCGTCGCCCAGCAACCTGTGGTGCCGGTTCCGAAGAAACGGCAACTGACATTCCCGGCCTCAAGATTATCGGCCTGGATGGCACCGGTGCCTGTATTGCTCAATATAGCCTGAACACATTTACCTGTCACCACCATCGTTCCGTTGCCGGTTTTGATTGCCCCTTCGAATTTGGAGCAATCCAGTCCGCGCACAACAAGACGGCCGTTGCCAATGACAGTTGCCTTGAACTCCATCGTAGGCTGAACGGACAGCACCCTGACGGTTGAATCCCCGTTGTTCTTCACCTCTTTCAGGAAACGGGAGTAAACGGTTATGACAGGGAGACCCTCAACCAGTTCATCCTCCTCATGGAATGATTTCTGAATCACAAGTTTTCCCTTGTTGTTATTCTCAAATATAATCTTGTCGGCAATATTTTTGGGGGCGTGGAACACAGCCATACCGGCCGAATCGGAACTGCTTTTATATTCCACGTTGAAGCCATCGTCCACCACAAGTTGAGTGAAATCTTTGACATTCAGCGCATATTCCACTGCTGTAGCCGCACCAGCGTCAGAAACCGAAAACAGGACAGCCATCACCGACAGCGCAACGTCCAATAATTTGAATTTCATATCGTCGTGATTAAGAGTATTTATTCAGCAAAGTGCCAACAACAATTTAGCGTATGGCTGCACCATGCGGCTACTATAAGCAATCCCCGCTTTTGCAGCGGATGCACCACGGTGCATCCCTACACTCTGCCGGAGTTATTGAACACCTTCCTAAGCATTTTGTTGATAAGTTTATAGATATCAGGTCAGTCAGAAGTAGATTCAGTTTCAGGCACCGGGAATGATTCCCCGGGGTGACCTGCGAGCATCTCCTCCACCCGGTCGATGATGCCGAAAAGCGCATCCTTAGTGTCGGCCCGCAGCATGGCTATGCGCGTCTCGCGGAAAAAGGGAATCCCCTTGAACAGCTGGCTGACAGCCAGATGCCGCCTTATATGAAGAATTCCGCGGTATTCGTCGATGCGACCGATGCTCTCGTCGATTTGTCGCCGCAGGATGGCAAACTTGCGTTGCAGCGACAACGGCTCCTTGACCATGCCATGCAGCAACGTCTGCCTCATGTCGTGAAAAATCCATGGGTTGCCTATGGCGGCACGCCCTACCATAACCCCGTCAACGCCATATCGGGCGAAAGCCTCCACAAGACGTTCCGGAGTGGTTATGTCGCCATTGCCTATGACAGGAATCCTAAGGCGAGGATTCTCCTTCACGCGGGCAATCATCTCCCAGTCGGCCTCGCCGGTATACATCTGCGAACGGGTGCGCCCATGCACCGTCAGAGCCTTTATCCCGCAATACTGCAACTGCTCGGCAAGTTCCACTATTATCTTGCTTTCGTGGTCCCAGCCCAGGCGTGTCTTTACAGTGACAGGGGTTTTAACAGCGTCAACCACGGCTCGGGTAATTGCCAGCATCCTGGGGATGTCGCGCAACATCCCGGCACCGGCTCCTTTCCCGGCCACTTTCTTTACGGGGCATCCGAAATTTATGTCGATGACATCCGGGTGAACCTCTTCAACCATTTTTGCAGCCTCAACCATCGGCTCAACCTCGCGTCCATAAATCTGTATTGCAGTAGGGCGTTCGGCCGGCTCGATGTGGAGTTTGCGGGTGGTGGCCGCGATGTTGCGTATCAAGGCATCGGCCGAAACAAATTCCGAATAGGTCATGTCGGCACCAAGCTCCTTGCAAATGAGCCTGAACGACTGGTCGGTGACATCTTCCATCGGGGCAAGCATCACCGGATGTTCCCCAAGGTCTATATCGGCTATCTTCATGATTGGTTCTGATGGTGTGACGTAAGAAGTAAAAAGGCTATTGCTTGTCGGGGAATTTCCGGTAATACTCTTCCAGCATGTTGCGGATATTGAAATAGTAGGTTGCCGTTTCCTTACCGTTTTTCTTCTCGACTTCTATACGGTCGAAATACGGCTCCTCATATTGCTGGTCCTTGGCCACGGCATTCTGGAAATTGATGATGTTGTACTCATGCCGGGGATTAATCACATACCACGCATTTTCCTTGTCAGTTCCCGTGCCGCTCGAAATTATAGCCTGCAGCAGATGGTTAAGACGGTACTGCCATATATTCGCCAGATTGGTCTTCCCTCTTGCCCGGAGGGCATATATAAGGAAGTTCATCTGTGTGAGGTTGAAAGGATTGTCGGCCAAAGCCTCCTTGGCATATGTGATTATGGAATCAAGCTCCGCACGTGTGTGGCCGTTCTTATAATAGAGGCTTTCGTTCTTGGTCGAAGCCTCGGAATGACGGTAGGGGTTGAAATCCTCCTGAAACAGGTATCCGTAGTAGAGATGACGGTAGTCCTGAAGATTCATCACCGTCTCGTTCTGCTCATATCTTGCCATGAGCTTAGGATAATAGTATGGCGAACGGGGGTCAAGCACCTCGCTGCGGATACGCTCCAAATCGGGGCGTTCGGGAGCGTTCTTCTTATCACCCTTGGAGGCAGCCCCTGTAGCAGAGAATCCGGCGGCAAGGACAAATGCGGTCAGTATGCCTATAAGAATCTTTCTCATTCAAGTTCAAATCTAAATGTTCAGTGGCTTGACAACACCCGTCAGAGCAAGCCCGATGAGCGTCATGGTCACCACGGCGGGGAGACCGACTTCTACAACCGGCCTCCATAAACCGGAATGGGCTGTCGTTGCGGCCGAGGTGCGCGACCAGGCGACACCTCCGAGCAATGCCCCTATGACGGAACCCACCGTCATGGCGGCATTCCCCAAAGAAATCCCCGCCATCATACCCACCAAAGCTCCCCCGACAACATAGTTGCGGAACACCCCGGTGACAGGCAGCATCCTCACACGCATCCAGTTAATCACCAGAATCAGCATCACCGCCACAGCCCAGAAAAGCAATGTCGACGACGGGATTAAAACCCTGCCGCTCTGCGAAAGAGCCGAAGCGCCCAGATAGGCAGACGCAGCTCCCGATGATGACGAACGGAAAGCCATAACCAGGCCTCCACTCAATAATATGACACCTCCGATGAGCAGTAACGTTTCCATAGGCTACAATAACAGACCATTCTTCCCCCTGTACGTTTAATGTAATAACGCATCAAATGCCATAAATGCCATGGCTCAAATCATACAAATTTAAGGTTTTCCATCCGCTTTTCGCATTCTTTTTTCTTTTATTCACATATTTTCCTTAATCTTAGAGATTGTTTAAGCATCGCTCTTATCTCTGCAATGCAGAAACGCATCCCTGTGCAATACCAGAAATTTCCTGAAAATTAGGCACAGCGTAACAAATATTTTTGACAAGATTAGGAATAATAGTTAAATTTGCCAAACCTAACTCAACCTTTTGATGTGTAGAATCGCTATATAGGAATAACGACATGTGATGCAGAGGGAATTTGAAGTCATTTTCAAAAGCTATTACGCCCCTGTGAAATCCTTTCTAAGGAAGCTTGTGAAATCAGAGGCCGATGCCGAGGACATTGCGCAGGATGTCTTCTCGCAACTTTGGGTAAAGCCCGAGGTATGGCAGGGCAATGCCCAAATCGACCGATACATCTACCGCATGGCAAAATACCAAGCATTAAATTTCCTGCGCGATATGGCACGCAACTGCGACAACGGCCTTGTGGATGCCGACATATCACAACTTGAGAAAATCAGCGACAGCCTTTCGGCCGTCGACCCGATAATCCATGAGGAGGCAAATCTGCTGCTACGGATGGCACTCGACAAAATGCCGTCGAAACGACGGGAGATTTTCTCGATGAGCCGCCTTGAAGGGATGTCGCACAAAGAAATAGCCAGTAAATCAGGTTTGTCAATCCGAACTGTTGAAAGCCACATCTATGCCGCACTGGCCTCGCTTAAAGCCATATTCCCCCATTAAGAGAGTGTTTGAATTTAACACATTGATATTAAATGAGTGGGTAATGAATCATTCCATAGCCCGGCTGATAAGCGCATCCATGGGGCTTTGCACCACCGTCCCTACATTGTAGCCAAGTTCCAGGGCGGTTTGCCGCAACAATCCACAGAACGCCACAGCCACAGAACCTACAAAATTCACAGGCATCGCAGCAGTAGGCCTGCCATTGAAGTAGGCGGCCACATTTCGCTCGAAAAATTCCGTCAGCCCCTCTTTAACAATGCCACGCAGAGGTTTCTCTTCAATGTGTTCACTCAAGAACGGTGCCAACGATGCAAGAAAACGGTTGGGAGCATCCTCTCCTGGAGCGGGACGGTACACCCGCCTGATTATTTCCTGTGAATCAATGTCAAACCTGGCATGAAACGCCTCGGCAAGTTCTTTCTGCAACAGCCCTTTGATTACATCTCCGGCAAGCCGGCGACCGAGCCATGCGCCCGAGCCTTCGTCACCGAGGATATATCCGCCGGGGGATATATTCTCCACAATGCGCACCCCATCGTAAAGACATGAATTGGCTCCTGTGCCAAGTATGCACGCCACCCCAGGCTCATTGCCCAGCACAGCGCGGCAAGCACCGAGCATATCACTCTCAACCTCAATGTCAGCATCGCCTACAATCGGGCGCAGCGCAGCTGCCACGGCTCCGCAGGCATCAACACCCTTGCATCCTGCACCATAAAACTCCACCCGCGTTATGCCGGGACGAAATTTTCCGGCAAGCTCCCTCGCGAAAAGCTCCGCGATGCGCCCGGATCCCATCACAGCCGGGTTCACCCCGGAGGTGACCAGTTCCTGCACCTCCCCGCTCTCACGTTCAACCCGCGCCCAATGAATCTTGGTGCTGCCTCCGTCGGCAATCAGGACTGTCCCCATATGCAATATTCCTATTTGTAAAGTTCATATTTGCGTTTGGCAGCACGGAATTCATCCGCATCGCGGTTCCACAGGGGGAGTATGTCGGCCACCTTGTGCCGCTTTGTGAAGAGCGGACGCAGCTTTCGCGTGCCGACAACCTTGTCGAACATGTCGAAACGCGCCGGAGCGGCTCCCGCCGACATCTTGTGTGCAGGATACATCGTTGCCAGTTCCTGCATGACATAGAACTGTATAAGGGTAAGCTGCGCTTTGTCGAAATCGGTGACATACACCTCCACGCCGTTGAGATTGGTTCCCTTGCCGAAACCATAATATGGCTTGTAGCTCACGGGGCGGAACTTCACCCCGGGAAGCGAAAGCTTATTGAGCCGGCCGGCAAGCTTGCGCCCGTCGATCCATGAGGCTGCGAAAGTGCGGAAAGGCAAAGTGTAGCCCACGCCTATCGAAAGATAGTCGAGTTCACCGGCAATCCCCGTTGCAGGATAGTAGACTGCCGTTTCGGCCGAGGGAAGATGAGGCGACGGGAGCACCCACGGCATCCCCGTGTCGCCGAAACGCATCCGCCGTTTCCAGCCGCACATAGGAACCACTGTGAGTTTAAGAGGCTTTTCCGACTTAATCATCCCCTCCCCCGCAAGCATCCGTGCAAGCTCCCCTGACGTAAGCCCGTAAAGATAAGGGATGGGGTACTGACCAACGAACGAGCGGCAGTCGGCATCGGTCACAGGCCCCTCCACCTTGTCTCCCCCGAGAGGATTCGGACGGTCGAGCACCACAAACTCCTTGTCGAGGCGTGCGCACTGCTCCATGGCCAGCCCCATGGTAGAGATAAACGTGTAGGAGCGGCAGCCATTGTCCTGTATGTCGTAGACCAGCACATCAACATCCTTGAGCATCTCCGCCGTAGGGCGTCGTGTAGCCCCGTAGAGAGAATACACCTTCACGCCGGTGGCCGCATCCCTTGCCGCCGCCACCTTCTGCCCTGCCGGAATATCGCCACGCACACCATGTTCCGGGGCAAACAATGCCACAAGATTAACTTCGGGCGACTCATGGAGGATGTCGATTGTCGATTTCAGGTTGTTGTCAACCCCGGTGGGATTGGTTATCAACCCCACCCGCTTGCCGCGCAGCGCATCAAATCCGCGCTCGCGCAGCACCTCAATGCCAGGTTTCACCTGTGCCGACACTGCGGCCGCGACAACAGCAGCCGCGATAAGCACCGCATTCCTTAACAGACCGATAGCCATAGAATCTTATAAGTGAAATTTATGAATTGTTGCACTCTTTCTTTCCAAACTTCCCGTCAACGTGAACCAGGTAACAGACACCGATGGTAGCAACGCAGCAAACCATGGTCCACACAAAGAAACTGCGGTAGCTGAATGTATCGGCAATCCATCCGGCGGCCATCCCCGGGAGCATCATCCCCAGAGCCATGAAGCCGGTGCATATGGAATAGTGTGCCGTCTGGAACCTCCCTGCGGAGAAATAAATCAGATAGAGCATATAAGCCGTGAAGCCGAACCCGTAGCCGAACTGCTCCACAAATACACAGGCATATATCTCCCAAAGAGCCGACGGCTGCACGAATGCGAGATAAACAAACGTGAGACATGTGAGCGACATGCTCCATGCCATAGGGTGCAGCCAATGCTTCAGCCCGTTGCGGGCTGCGACAAGCCCACCTACGATGCCGCCGAGCATCAGGCCGATTACACCCACCGTGCCATAAATCCACCCCACATTGTCGGCCGACAGGCCAAGACCGCCGTCGGCAACGGAATCGAGCATGAACGGCTGTATCATCTTCACCAGTTGTGCCTCCGGCAAACGGTAAAGGAGCATGAACAGGATTGCCACTCCAACCTGCGGCTTGCGGAAAAATCCGGCGAACGTATCCACGAACTCACGCAACACCATGCTCCCCGACTTAGGCTCCCGCATGGAATCTGATGCCGGACGCGGCAACCGCCAGGTGTGCCATGCGGCCATAACCACAAAGAATGCCGCGAGGATGCCGAAAACAACTATCCATCCCATGCGGGGCTGCGCCCAGGCATCGCTGACCCTTGATGCCACAATGACCAGCGCACCCTGCCCAACTACCATTGAAATTCTGTAGAACAGGCTTCGGATTCCCACGAACAACGATTGCTGATGTTCCGTCAGTCCAAGCATATAGAAACCGTCGGCGGCAATGTCGTGGGTGGCCGAGGCGAACGCCATCAGCCAGAACACAGCCAGCGTGGCCTGGAAAAAGCCCCCTGCGGGAAGCGCGAACGCAACGGCCGCCATGGCAATGCCGATTGTCCACTGCATGGCCAGCACCCACCAGCGTTTGGTGCGTATGATATCGACAAACGGACTCCAGAACGGTTTTATCACCCATGGCAGATAGAGCCACGCTGTGTAGAATGCAAGCTCCGTGTTCCCGATGCCGAGACACTTGTACATCACAGTGCTTATCGTCATCACAGCCATATAGGGCAACCCCTCGGCAAAATACAGTGTGGGCACCCACCACCACGGGGTTCTCCCGGCAGATGCCACGGTTCCGATTTTATTATTCATAGATTCGTTCCAATGTCGCTTTCGGGAAATAATGTTTCAGAATCTCACGCCATGAATACCCCTCGGCACCCATCACCGCCGCACCTATCTGGCACATCCCCACACCGTGCCCCCAACCGCGTCCGCGGAGTAGGAACGCGCCTTCCGGGGTGCGCTCCACATCGAAAGCCGAGCTGCGGAGATGCGAGGCCGACAGCCAGCGGCGGATTTCAAGTTCCTTTCCCACAATCATGCTCCGGCATGTGCCGCGCACCAGTAACCGGGTGATGCGTCCCGACGCTCCGCGACGGAGGGGACGCAACTCCATGATGTCGCCGAAATCAAATCCCGAACGGCTGCGCAACAGCTGCGCCAGCTCGTCCGCACCATATGTCACCTCCCAGCGATAGAAATCGACGGATTCACGGTCGTAGCCGTTGAGCACACTTTCAAGCACGGCCATGTCGTGTGTGTCGCAGAAACACCGCCCGGAGGCATCCGTGTCGGCCACCGGCTCCAGATAGGGATGAGGGGCATCCTCCCAGCAGCTGCCGAAGGTCTCCGACATCCCGCCGCAACATTTCGAGAAACGGGCATCGCACACCTCACCGCCATAGGTCAGCGCCATGCCGCGCGTGGCTTCAACAGCCTCGGCCACCGCCGGAGATGTCTGGCGTGTAACCCCTTGGTAACGCTGGCAATGGTCATCGGCGCATACATCGAACAAGGTGTGGTCTTCCCGGTCATACCATCTGACAAGTTCATCCACCGTCTCACCGTCAACTTCAGCGCGCCGCCACTCGGTGGCCTGTGCGCATGTGTGCTTTCCCCTGTCGGCAAGCTGCCGCAGCAGCCAGCTGCGCGACACCACCGCATGGGAGCGCAACAGCGCGGCAGAGGAACCGGCACTCATCTCCGATGAAATGACGCTCTTGAGATATTCCTCTATGCCTACGACATTGACCGCCACCACATAGCCGCGCCCACGGTCGGGAATCAGCCGCAAGCCCCCGGAGAACCGCTGGGTTTCACGCCGCTCCCAATGGAAGCCAATCCCCATGGCCACATCACGCAACTCGAAGCAGGCACCTCCGACACACGGTGCCGGGCACACCTCATCGTACAGGCACCCGTCGAGTTCCACCATCCCGTCGACATAACGGGCTTTCACAAACGGTCCGCCAATGAAAGCAAACTCCACCTCCGGTGCGCCCATAATCCCCACATTTATCTTCGGTTCTTTCACTTTTGCACTTGATTTTCCACAAAGTTACAAGTTTTGCCCTTTCAACAGGGCTGTTAAACCAAATTTTTCATAATTTTGTGGTTCCCACCCTGAACAAACAAGAGCCAATCATGAAAAAATATATGACAGGCGCATTAACGCTCATAGCCGCATCGACATTCACAGCTAACGCCGACATCCCGCTGGAGTACTATTCTTCAATGCAGGGCCTGAAAGGCGCGCAACTGAAAACGGCTGTACACAACATTATTTCCGATAACACCAACATGCTGTCCTACGGCTCTGGCGACCGCCATACATGGTGGGGGTTCTATGTCACCGACCGTAACGAAGCCAATAACGAGGTAATCGACCGCTACAGCAACGACCGCCGCTACTACGGTTCCCGCGGAAGCTCCGTATCAGGCATGAACATAGAGCACTCATTTCCGAAGTCATGGTGGGGCGGCAGTACAGGCCCGAATGCTTACCGCGACCTTTACAATCTCATGCCCTGCGAACAGAAAATCAACTCATCCAAGAGCAACTACCCCATGGGCAAGGTCACGCAAACGAACCCCACAACCAACGGATGCACCAAAATAGGCACCGGACCGCAAGGCTACAAGTTCTGGGAACCCGCCGACAAATGGAAAGGTGATTTCGCCCGCGGATACATGTACATGGCCACCGCCTATCAGAACCTCACCTGGAGCGGCACCCAAGCTCTGCAATGCCTCCAACAGGGAGCCTACCCCACCCTGAAGCCATGGGCATATGAGCTTTACCTCGAATGGGCGCGGCAGGACGATGTAAACGAGATGGAAATAACCCGCAACGACCGTGTGAGCGGCATCCAGGGCAACCGCAACCCGTTTGTCGATTTCCCCAACCTCATGGAGTACATCTGGGGGGACTCCACCGACATCGCAATCGACCTGCGCACCACCCGGAAGGCCGGCCAAAGCTCCGGCACAATCCTCGACCCCTCGGAAAAGCCCACCGAAGTCTATGCCTGCACCTTCATCGGCGATGACGGCGGATGCACCGCCGAATATGCGCTCCGCCCATCCAACGGCATGGAAGTTTGGACGCTCGATGCCAAATATGGTTGGAAAGCCGCTGCATCAACCGGTTCCACCAAATATAACAACCTGAAAATGTATGATTCCGATGCCACGTTGCTCACACCGGAAATCGACCTCTCGACCTACGCCGTGGCCTCGCTCACATTCGAGCACGCATGCAACTGGTGTGCCGACCCTTCGGCCGTTCTCTATGTGAACGCCCGCACCGACAACGGCACCGAGACTCCCCTCACAGTCTCCAACTGGCCGGCAGGGAACTCATGGACATTCGTAGAATCGGGTAAAGTAGACCTCAACAAGTTCGCAGGCAAGAAAATTCGCCTCGCGTTCCGCTATACCTCCACCACCTCCGAGGCCGCCACATGGGAAATCCAGAATCTCTCCGTCATGGCACAGGGACGCTACAGCGGTATCGAAAACATACCCGTCTACCTCCAGCCTGAAGTCGACAACTCCGTATGCCCCGTGGAATTCTACACCACCGATGGCCGCCGCGTCGACCCCGCCACCTACCGTGGCATCGTAATCCGCCGCCAAGGCACCTCCGTCACCAAGCTCCTCCTGCGATAGAATAGCACTGCGATGCTGCCATAGAATATCTCAAGGTTCAACCTGAATATCACGGTACCACTGATGCCCGAAGGGCATGGGGCTGCGTAGCCGGGTACACGGAGCCGTCGAGGCGAAGTGTGCCCGGTTATATCGATACCATGACGGTGTCTGAAAGACACCTTGTTGCACAAACTAATTTACCTTGTTTTACAACCAGCCACATAGAACAAGGTGTCTTGCCAGACACCTTTGACCCCACGCATCACATCCGGGCACATTGCGTCTTTCAGACTCATGTACCCGGCTACGCAGCCCCATGCCCTTCGGGCATTCGCTAATATAACTGCATCTTACGTCTTCAACAAACGTATTTTGGGGTCAATGTAAAAAATGCTGCCGTTAAAACGGCAGTATAGACGCCACGTGCGGGCGTCTGACAACCATAGATTTGATGGATGAGTATCCCTGGGGTATAGGAGACGCCCACACGGGGCGTCTCTACCGCCGTTCGTTATAACGTATCAGATTTAACGGTTCCATTTGTCTTTGATACCGACCATTTTTAACATTTCCACATGCTTTTGCGGATGACCCGACTTTTCCAAGGTTACCACCAATATGCCATGGTAAACCCCACGTTGCGATACCCGGAGGCATCTTAACGTGGGGTTTACCATGACCCCGTCCTCTTCGAGGACTTGTCGGCGAGGCTTAGACACACTCTCCGACCACTTGTTCATGGAGCCGTTATAGGATGTGGCGGCTTTTACTTCAGGGCAACCTTGGCGGCACGGGAACCCTGGCGGCGGATGAAGATGCCGTTGGAGGGATTCTCAACACGCACACCCTGCAGGGTGTACCATTCCACAGGAGCGTTTGCATCGGAATTCTCGCCCGGAAGCTGCTGCACCAGGTCGATACCCGTAGGGGTGTCGGGATTGCTGTGAGCCTGCACCTTGATTTCATCAAACGATGTGCGACCACCCATTGCCTGCACCTTAATCACATGCGAACCTTTCGACAGCTCGATGTTTGCAAAATCGGGGGTGTCATACACTTGTTTCTGTCCATCAGTGATAGCACCCACCGACTGAAGGTGGTCGCCGATTTCCGACTTATATACCGCGCTCCAAGTGTTACCGCAATTCGTCTTGTCGCCATAAGCATAAGATACATCAGGCACTGCGTATACGAAATAGCTTGGTTCAGCGACAGCACGCAACACAGGCTCTTCATCCATATTGTCAAGCCATGTAGCAAAATCATGTATATTGTGGATATCAGAACTGGGACGCACAATCCAATTGGAACGCACAGGCTCACCATCTACGAAAATACGATATGCCGCACCATATTTGGCCATATAATTCTCACCTTCACCTGCAACGACAGGGGAAGGTGCAGAGCCAGCCTTATATGCTTGGAAATTGGCGTTATGCACACCTGTGCGGAGCGATATATCGGCATAAATAAGTTCATCCTGAACGTCAATGGTATATTCCGCCCATGCGCCATAATAATCTGCAAGTTCTTCAAGAGACGCCTCTTCCACGCTTTCCTTATAAGCGGCATTCCATTCCTGCTGCGCGAAATTCACAAGGGCGAAACCCAATCCTTGGTCAGTTGAGCCATGTCCGGGAGTCCACAGATTGAAGCCCTTGCTACCTTCCGGGCTTTCGCTGTTGATGTGGATGCGTATATTCTGGCACGTAGGGTCAAATTTACGCGCATCATATCCATAACCATCGGCATAACCTCCTGCTGGGGCGGTATTGCTATGAGCCGGGCTGCCATCTGCGTGAGGGCCATCGAAATCCTCTGCCTGAATGCGCACTTCTCCAGGATTAAATCCTGTTACCTGATGATTTAAGCTCAAAATAGGCACATGCTGCTTTTCACAACGAAAATCAGTGTTTCGCAGAGCGACCCAATCCTGGCCTTCTACAACATTCCCGAAAAGAACTTTTATATAATCAATTTTCGGGAACATATTTCCATCAGGAGTATCGATTTTAATATCCTTAACCTCGTATTCTATAGCCTTGCGCACATCATCATGCACTACGCCAAAATCACATGTCGCAGTATAGACAGAACCATCTTCTTGGGGAATGCTATAAATGTACATTGTGAGCGTAACATGAGGATTAGGAGTATAATCCGCCACAATTGTTGCACCACCTTTCTGGCCTTTTTTTGTTATGCCAGTGAAGTTGGAACCGGTTGTAACGGTAAGCTTGATTTTGTCCAATAGCAGATTACTAAAATCCTTTTCAGCCAAGCTTTTATCAGCGGTATTATCCTTTGACCATATTGCAGCATATTCAATACCCTCACCTAATTTGAACATACCAGCTTCATAATTTTTGGTATTACCATATCGTGTACCAAAAAATTGTTGGTTTCTTGCAGGAATCACCCAGTATGCCGTACCATTATTGCTTGTATTGGTCTTGGATGCAGTGATATTATGCTTAATCTCCATCATCTCATGATGTGCAAAGCATGGCAGGGTTAACACAACCGCTGAAAAGAGCAGTAGAATTTTTCTCATGGTTTATTTGTTTTTGGTTAGTGATTAATGATTTTTCGGATTATTAGGCCGAGGGGAGGGAAGGATGGTTATGTTTGGAAAGTAAATTTCGGCTATGCTTAAAACTTTGTTTCCATGGCTTATTTTCGCTTACAAATGTATGGCCATTTTTACCCTCCCCAATTTTGATTTGTTCCAATGTTTGTTCTGTTTGTTCCAACAGCCATGAGAATCAAGAATCAAGCCGAAAAGTCGTTGCATAAAAATTCTGTGATCAGAGCATTAGAGACGGCAACCATGCCGTCTTGCAACTTCAGATTAATGACATCCGGCCTATTACCCTGTTACAAGACGGCATGAATGCCGTCTCTACTGCTATTGCATTTACGCAGATACACTGCATTTTCAATTCGAGCCATAATCAGCGCAACCGGCTCCGTCAGTGATGGGGTATCACTAACAGAGCCGGCAACAGACAAATTGCGGGGTGGACGGCAAACTATCTGGCGGAGGCCAGGCGGATGCGGAGGCCGTCGCGAACAAGTTCGTCGTGGCTGATGCGGTAGCCGGAAATGCGATTGCCGTGAGTGATTCGGTCAATGTAACCGGCGGCACCGTTGGACGAGGGGTTCTCGACCTCAACGGTCATGGTGTCGGCGGGATAGTAATCGCGGTTGAGGTGGATGGTCACCTTATCGAACACAGGGGTTGTTACAGTGTAGGTCGGCACCCCGGGGATGTCGGGATAGAATCCCATCATGGAGAATATCGCCCATGCCGACATGGTGCCTGCATCGTCGTTGCCGGGGATTCCGTCGGGTTTGGTGGTGAAATGCTTTGCAAGCAGTTCCCTTACGAGCTTCTGCGTGCGCCATTCCTCACCTTTGATTTGTGAGAAAAGGTAGGGGTAAGCGATGTCGGGTTCGTTGGCGGGGTCGTAGTTGCCACGGTCGAACACACTTTGCAGATTGTCGACAAACCGTTTCTTTCCACCCATGAGTTTCACCAGCCCGGGGATGTCGTGAGGCACATAGAACGTATAGTTCCATGCGTTCCCCTCGTGGAAACCGGGCGACGGCTCAAAGTTCTCCCCTTGTTTGGGGTCGAAGGGGGTCAGAAATGTTCCGTCGGGGAGCAGGGGTCGCAATGTGCCGAACTCCTTGCTGTAGTAGTGGCTATAGCCTTTGGAGCGGTCGCGAAACAGCCTGGCATCCTCCTTGTGTCCGAGGCTGTCGGCAATTGCCGACAGAGCATAATCGGCTATATAATATTCCAAGGCATGGCTCACCGAATTGTCGAACTCCTCGCGCAAAGGCACATAACCCAACGAGATGTAATCATCGTTGTCGGGACGCATAAGGTTATCCTTGCCGGGGGTGACAGCACCCTTGCGCATAGCATCATAAGCCAGGTCAATGTCGAAATTGCGCAGCCCTTTGCTCCAGGTGTCCACAATCACGGGAATGGACGGGTCACCCTCCATGGTGAGGGTCTCGCGCCCGTAAAGCTCCCATTTGGGAAGCCACCCGTGTTCGCGGTAAATGTCGAGCATGGAGCGTACCATCGCCTCCTGCCGCTCGGGGTAGACGAGCGTGAGAAGCTGGTGCAGGTTGCGGTAGGTGTCCCACAAGGAGAACACGGTGTAGCGCGGCGTTACCGCAGCGGAATCAGCAGCGTTTTTTGCTCCGGAATAGATGTTGCCGATGGAGTCGCTTTCCATTATCGGGTAATCGCCGTTGATGTCATTGAGAATGTTAGGGTGGATGAGGGTGTGGTAGAGAGCGGTGTAGAACACCCGTTTCTGCTCGTCGGTGCCACCCTCCACCTCGATGCGCCCCAGCAGCGAATTCCACTCCTTGCGGGCATCGGCACGGACGGCATCGAAAGCCATCCCCTTGTCGAACCCCTTCCCGGCCAATTCGCGTTCAAGATTCTCGCGGGCATTGTCGATGCTGACGAACGACACCCCCATGGCAACGGAAATCTCCTCACCGGCACTGGTGTCGAAAGTCATCCACGCGCCTATGTCGTCACCCGAAAGGACTCGTCCGTAATTGGTATAAATCTTGTATTTCCCGTTGTCCTTATCCCATTCGGCCTCCACCCCTGTCATCGGGCGTTGCATCTTCCAGAAGCCGGAGGCACGAGGGGTGCGGTCAACCCGCATCACGAAATAGATGGGGAACACAGCCTGCGGATTGTAACAGAAAGTGCCAAGGAGTTTCGACCCCTCGAACTCACGCACTCCCACGCGGCGCACCGTCGCACCCGACTCGTTAGTCAGCCCCTCGCCGAGGTTGAGCAGGATGTTCCCCTCACCCCCTGCGGGAAAAGTGAAACGGCTCACCCCCACCCTCGCCGTAGCTGTAGCCTCGGCAAGGATGCCGGAGGCATCGAGTGTCACCGAATAATGGCCGGGAGTCGATTTCTCGCCGTGATAAGTGGTGCCGTATTTACTATAATCCACCTCCAGCGGACCGGTGGTGGCAGTCAGGAGCAACGAACCCATCTCGGGGCACCCCACACCGGAAAGATTGACATGAGAGAAGCCGGTGAAGAAACGGTTGGTGACATCGTATGGGGTTGACCACCAGCGGGCATCCTTGTCATAGACATTAAGGTCGGAACCCATCACGTTGAAAGGGGTCACCGACATCATGCCGTTGGGTCGCACAGCTCCGGGGTTGGTAGTGCCGAAATTTGTAGTACCTACAAACGGATTGACAAAACGCGCGAAATCCATCTCCACTCCGGCCTCGGCGGCAGGGAGTAGCGGCGGATTCAGAAGAGAGAAAGCGGTTGCCGCACAGAGGGCGGCAACACGCAAAGCGGATATTTTCACAGGCTGTTGTTTTTTACAAATTCAAGAATCTCGCTTATGCGGCCGAACGCCATGCAGACACATGTGTCGGCAGCCCCGTAATAGACAGCCACCTTGTCACCCTCGGTGATTGCGGCGCAGGGAAATACCACACAAGGCACATCACCCGTAAGCTCGTAGTCCGTTGCAGGAGCCAGCAGGTAGGGTTTGGTGCGGTAGAGCACCTTTTCGGGGTTCTCCTTGTCGAGAATTGCCGCACCCATGGAGTAACGGTAGCCACGGCAGGTGTTAATTACCCCGTGGTAGAACATCAGCCACCCCTCATCGGTTAGGAACGGCACCGACCCGGCACCGATTTTGGTGCATTGCCATGCGCTGTCGGTGAAAGGAGCGACCTTCATCAAGCAGCGGTGTTCGCCCCAATATTTCATGTCGGGGCTGTAGGAGAGGAATATGTCGCCGAACGGGGTGTGGCCGTTGTCGCTGGGCCGCGACATCATGGCGAACCGCCCGTTGAATTTCTGCGGGAAAAGCACACCGTTGCGGTTGAACGGCAGGAAAGCGTTCTCACACTGGTGGAATGTCTTGAAATCGAATGTGTAGCCGATACCGATGGTGGGACCGTTATAGCCGTTGCACCAGGTGATCCAATAGCGGTCGTCAATCCAGGTGACACGGGGGTCGTACTTGTATTCCGATTCAATCATCGGCGTGTTGCCCGGCTCGAAGTGTATAGGCTCGTCGGCGATATCCCAATTCTCACCATCCTTGGAGAACCCTACAAATATGTTCATCTGCACCGCCTTGTTGTCGCAGCGGAACACACCGGCATAGCCGTCGCCGAATGGCACCACGGCACTGTTGAAAATACTGTTGGAGTTCTTTGTGTGGTATCGCCCGATGACGGGGTTTTTGGATGAACGCCACATCACATCGGTACAGCCTGCGGGACGCTCTTCCCAGGGAAATGTTTTCATTATAATCAAAAATTTGAAGTTTCTGTATGTTTCGGGCGGATGCACGAACCGTGCATCCCTACATGTAAACACCCGGCGAGGAGTTTTCGCTTACGCATCGGGGGCGGTCAACGCTTGTTCCTCGGCTTTGAGTGTGGTGAGTGGGTTGCCCTTGTCGTCATATTTGAAAGGCACGAACCACGTTATGAGGAACGCCGGAACAGTGGCTACAAGCACGAAGATGAAGTAGGCCGAATATCCGAGCCAGTCGCTTACCCAACCGCTCAACATGCCGGGGAGCATAACCCCTAAGTTCATGATGCCGGAAGCAAAAGCATAGTGCGCCATCTGGTGTTTGCCCGGAGCCACCTGCTGCATCATGAACAGTGTGAGTCCCACGAACCCGAACCCGTAGCCGAAATACTCGAAAACAATGCCGGAGGCTATCACCCATCCCGATTCGGGCTGGAATAAAGCCAGCAGGGCATACACAGCAAACGGGATGTTGAAAATGCAGCAGAGCGAGAACAGCGTACGCCTCAATCCGCGAGCCGAGATATAATATCCCGCCAGGAGCGAACCAAGCACGAAAGCGGCGGCACCGAAAGTGCCGTAATACACCCCTATCTGCTGGTTGTCGAGGCCAAGACCACCTGCCGCGCGTTCAGCTTTGAGGAACAGGGGCACAATCTTCACCACAAACCCCTCACCGAATCGGTAGAGGACGATAAAAGCGATGTAATACCATATGTATTTCTTTGTGAAGAATGCCCGGAGGACGCTCCACAGCTCACGCATAACATCAGATGCCGTGCGTGAATGCGCAGCAGCAACCTCGGCTGCGCTTTTACTGCGTCCCGGCAGAATGAATATATGGTAGAACCCAAGTGCAATCATAGCCACCGATAGGATGCCCATGATTATCATCCAGGCATTGCGGTTGGCCAGGAACGCCGCCGCGGCATCAGTTGCTCCCGCAGGGGTGAAACGCTCGATGAGGTAGCCTGACAGATAGACCAGGCCACCGGTGGCGGCAATCTTCGCGATATTGTAGAAAGCACCTTGCCAACCGATGTACTTTGCCTGCTGCGCCGTGGAGAGCTCTCCCATGTATACACCGTCGCAGGCGATATCGTGGGTGGCTCCGCTGAACGCCACCACCGCAAGGAAGATTATCGCAACAAGGAAGAAATGCTCCATGGTCAACGACAACGCCACCAGCCCGAACGCAACGCCGGTTGCAATCTGGGTGGTTACCACATAGAATTTCTTGGTCTTGAACAGCTCCAGGAACGGGCTCCAAAGCGGCTTTATTGTCCATGGCAGCAGAATGAGCGAAGTCCAGAACGCAATCATGGCGTCCTCCACACCAAGCCCCTGGAACATCAGCACCGAGGCCATGTTCAGCACCACAAAAGGCAGCCCCATGGCGAAATAGGCCGTGGGCACCCACGCAATGGGGCTTACCTGTTTTTTTGATGACATAAGGTCAGTTTGATTTCAGTTCGTTGGTGAATGAATAAGGGAAGGCAGAGGGGTCGGTTCCGCGCACGGTATCGGGCTTTGATGCCATGTCGAGGTCGATGCGTGCGCCATCCATAAGCATGGGGTAAGTTATGTAATTACGATCGTAGCTCTTCCCGTTCACCTTCATACCATCGATATAGCGGTTCTCGCGGCTATTGCGCGGAGCGTCGATAACCACTTTTTTGCCGTTCTCAAGATTGATGGTGATTTTCTTGAACAACGGAGAGCCGAGGGCATATTCGTCGGTGCCGGGGGCGACAGGATAGAAGCCCATGGCAGAAAACACATACCAGGCCGATGTCTGCCCGTTATCCTCGTCACCGCAATAGCCGTCGGGGGTGGGGGTATACATGCGGTCCATCACCTCGCGGACCCAATACTGCGTTTTCCAAGGTTCCCCTGCCCAGTCATAGAGATAAATCATGTGCTGGATGGGCTGGTTGCCGTGGGCGTAGTTGCCCATGTTCATCACCTGCATCTCTCGGATTTCATGGATGGGGAATCCATAATAGCTGTCGTCGAACACGGGGGGAACAGAGAACACCGAATCCATCATAGCCACGAAAGTTTCCTTGCCTCCCATGAGGTCAATCAGCCCCTGCGGGTCATGGAACACGCTCCAGGTGTAGTGCCAGGAGTTCCCTTCTGTGAAGGCATCGCCCCATTTCAAGGGGGAGAAAGGTGTGGCGAAAGTGCCGTCGGCATTGCGCCCGCGCATAAGGTTGGTTTCCTTGTCGAAAAGGTTCTTATAGTTCATGGCACGCTTGGCATAGAGCTGCTGTTCCTCCTGCGGACGGCCCAAAGCCTGTGCAAGCTTGTAGATTGCCCAGTCGTCGTAGGCATATTCAAGTGTGCGGGCAGCATTCTCGTGGATGTTCACATCATAGGGGACATAGCCGAGAGTGTTGTAGTACTGATGCCCGAGACGTCCGGTGGACGATACCTCGGGATGAACGCTGTCGGTTCCGTTGACGATACCCGCCCAAAGAGTTTCCGTATCCTCCACCTTTATCCCTTTGAGATAGGCATCGGCGAGAACAGAAGCGGAATTGTTGCCGACCATGCAGCCGCGATGACCGGGCGAAGCCCATTCGGGGAAGAACCCGCTTTCACGGTAGGCATTGAGCAAACCCTCCTGAATTTCCTGATTCACCGAGGGATATGCCAGGTTGAGCAGGGGGAATAGAGCACGGAATGTGTCCCAAAGGCCGGTATCGGTATACATGTAACCCGGAAGTACCTGTCCATTGTAGGGGCTGTAATGCACGGGGTTCCCCCCGTCGTCAATTTCGTAGAACTTGCGCGGGAAGAGCGTAGAGCGGTAAAGGCAGCTGTAGAAAATGCGTTCCTGGTCGAGGTTACCACCCTCAACATCGATGCGTCCAAGCACGTCGTTCCAGGCGTCGCGTCCCTGTGCAGTCAGTTCATCGAACCCGTTATCGCCAAGTTCGGCCAAGTTTCGTTCGGCCTGTTCAGGCGAGATGAACGATGACGCGACACGGGCGATAACCTGCTCACCCTTGGTGGTCTTAAATCCCACCACCGCGCCGGTATGCCACCCCTCCTGCTCAAGCACATTGTCCTTGAGCGAGTAGCCCGACGGGGCAATGCGGGTATCCTTGTCCTTGGGGGCAACATCGTTGGAGAATGTGGCGGTGTAGGTGAACGGCTTGTCGAATTCCATCACAAAGTAGTTGCGGAAATTATCGGGCACGCCTCCGCTGTTGCGGGTAGTGAAGCCTATTACCTTATTCTGCTCCGGCAGGATTTTCACATAGCTGCCACGGTCGAAAGCATCGATGACGACAAACGAGGAATCCTCCGGGAATGTGAAACGGAACATAGCCGCACGCTCCGTGGGGGTTATCTCTGTCACTACATCAAAATCGGCAAGGTACGCTTTGTAATAGTAAGGTTTGGCAACCTCGCCCTTATGGGAGAACCAGCTCTTGCGGTCATCTTCCAGAAATTTCGGAGAGCCTGTGACAGGCATTATTGAGAACTGTCCATAGTCGTTAATCCAGGGACTGGGCTGGTGGGTCTGCTTGAAACCACGGATTTTGTTGGCGGTGTACTGGTACTGCCATCCGTCACCCATGGGACCGGTCTGCGGTGTCCAGAAATTCATGCCCCAAGGGCGTGCAACGGCCGGATAGGTGTTGCCGGTGGACAACTCGAATGTGGATTGAGAACCCATCAGGGGGTTCACCAGGTCGGCATAATCCTTTCCATGCTTTTCCGCTGCGACACTTCTGTCACAGGAGGCTACGGAAACTGCCGTGAGCACACCGGCAGCCGCAATTCCAAAAATATATTTTTTCATGCTATCAAATGTTGTTTACCGTTTTCCGGGGGGATATGTATTCTCATGTCCCCGCCTAAAGGATTGTTTTGTCCATGAAACTTGTGCGAGGGTATTGCAGAGCCCCGATTGCAGGGATGCACCCTGGTGCATCCGAAATATATTCACTTAATTTTCACTGATATATGCAGATACACCGGGGTGCATCCCTACAAAATTATCGCCAAATATTAAGTTCTGCAACACCCT
>WSMN01000068.1:0-5246 GCA_013316535.1 Muribaculaceae bacterium
TCGATTATACGGTCTGCCCGCTCTATATGGATAAATGAGTCGGAGAAGATTTTTTTCGTGTTCTGGTCCCAGAAGAGCTGTTGTGTGAGGAAGCGGTCGCCGTTGACGTTGCGCATACGCACATTGCGGTCGAACTGCCATAGCTTTTTTGCGCTGAAATATGTGCCGGTGTCGGCTGTGAATGTCCCTGACTCCTGCATCGAATCGTTGAACTGCACTATGAACATCCCGTCGGGGAAATTCCAGTGCGGCTCCTTTGCCTCCTCAAACATGAGCCAAAGCGGGGTGGTGATGTGGTAGCGTGTATAGCCCGAATCGGATATCATGGTGGAGACGTTGGTTGTCCTCATAGTGGGGAATGTCTCCGGGTCGGCCGAAATGGAGATGACTTCCCTGTTGTCGCTCCCGCATCCGGTTGCGAGCATAAAGAGAGATGCCGCAAGCAATGCGAGCGGCAGCAGTCTCATGCGTGATATGGCTTGTGTTTTTTTCAATGCGGGAGATGGATTGGCCGGTGCGGATACGTTGCCACGGCCGCCGGGTTCGGAATCAGTGCAGTTTATTGCGCAGGAACCACAGCTCGCCGAAGTTCAGGCCGAACGTCACAACGAAATAGTTTTCTTTGACAAGGGGTTGCGGGTGGGCTTGCCGGTTGCGGTACTCGAAGCTAAGGTTGACCATGGTTTTGGATGAGAGTATGGGGGTTGGGAGGCCGAAGCCAAGGCTCACCCCGCGCTCGCGCAGGCTGTTGTCGCCAACCTTGATATAGTCGTTGCAGTAGAATGCCCCCAGGCGGTAGATGATTCGTTGCGTCCAGCTGCCACGCGGGCGGTTCACGAACTGCAAGCCTAAGTTCACTTTCCAGCGGTCGTTGAACTTACTGTCGTTATCAAAACCTTCAATGGCGGCGAACTTGGCTTTCTTCCATGGCTGGTAGGTGAAGTCTATTTCGGCCATAAGGCGGTTCTGCCACTGGTAGTTGACGCCTGCTCCCCATGTCTCGGCCATTTCGGCGTTGCCGTTGAGGCTGATGTTGGCGATTGTGTCGGGAGCCGCGTCGGCGCTGACATCATATTTGATTCCGTAGGTGTGGCCGCGGAATGATTTCTTGGGGGAGTAGACCGCCCCCACGGTCAGTTCGTGGTCCTGGTTTATTTTTGCGCCGTATTGAAGCCCGAAACGCAGGTTGTAGTCTCGCACTTCAATCACACGCTCGAAAAGCGATGTGGCCGATGATGATGTGTAGACGTATGTGTCGTTAATTAACGTGCCGAACAGATAGCTCACGTTGACCCCTACCGACAGCCCTTTGAACGGTTCGGCTCCGAAGCCCACGTAAAGTTGGTTGAGTCCGCCGGAACCTGTGCGCGAATTGGTGCCGTTGGCAATCTTGTCGCCGAATTTGTAGCCCACCTCGGAATAGGGCATAAGTCCGGCCGATGCGCCCAGCCATTTTGCTATAGGCACCTGCAATGTGATATAGTCGAGGCCGCCGGTGAAGTTCGTGCCGGAAGTTTCCCCCTCCGACGTTTTCAGCGACTTGATGTCAAGTCCCATGTCGAAAAGGAATGTCAGCGAGTCCATGGCTGCATAGCTCGCGGGGTTCATGAAATTTATCTGTCGGCCTGAACGCATGGCATACCCCACACCTCCCATGGCTTTTTGTGCGGCGTTCGACTGGTCGCTTAGAATCCCGTATCCGAAACGGGAATATGGGGTTACGGTGGAGTTCTGTGCCGTCATTGCCGGAGCTGTGGCTGCCAGCATGAAAAGCGCGACAAAAAGTTTAGTTATCTTCATTATATAATAAGATGCTTAGCAATCCTTTCGTTACAAGGCATTTTTCTATGACCACGGGGAAGTCGAGGAAGCCGCTCGCATGGTTGGCCCAGCCGCCTGTCAGCACGATGCGCGTTGATTCGGGCAGCATGGAGCGGTAATAGGCTATTTCGCTTGCCACTCCGCGCACTGCACCGGCGCGCATGGCTGTCGCCGTGTCGGTGCCGAATACGGGTGTGTCGCCGTAGCCCCCTATTTGCGGAAGGCGTGCGGTGAAACTGTGGAGCGAGCGCAAACGCATCCCTATCCCCGGGGCGATGTTGCCACCTGTGAAAATCCCCTCGGCGGTCACTACGTCGTAGGTCACTGCGGTTCCCATGTCAACCACCAGCAGGTTCTCATTCGGAAACATGCTCCATGCTCCCGCCGCCGCCGCTATGCGGTCTTCGCCGAGAGTGGCCGGTGTGGCATATCCGAGCTTAATCGGCAAAGGCATGTCGAAACTTACTTCGCTGGCATCAATATCCTGCGTTTTAAGCCATTGCGCTATTTTGCGCCCATTGCCTGTCACTGAACAGCATAATGCACGCGACGGACGGAAGCAATTGACCATTTTGGCTAAATGCTGCCGCGACAATTCTTTGACGTTTTCCTCCTCCACAAGGCGCTCCCCGTCCCAGATGGCTATCTTGGCCGAGCTGTTGCCTTGGTCGATGGTTAAATTCAAGCCCATAATCGGGGCAAAATTACAAAAACCTATTAAATAAATCCTTGCAACCCTCTTAAATTTTTAGAGGGTGTTTAATAAGAGATGTTAAATTCCAGCGGGTTAACAGAGATGATTAAAGCCTTCTGCCGGAAATTGGAAGGTCAATCGAAATCGGTGGGGTTCAGCCCGGCGGCTGCCAGTGCTTCGTGGCGTTCGGTGCATGTGCCGCATGTGCCGCAGTGGCGTTCCTCTCCACGGTAGCATGAGTAGGTGTGTCGGTAGTCGACTCCCAATTCCACTCCGCGTGCCACGATTTCATTTTTTGTCAGGCCGGTGTAGGGGCAGAACAGTTCGATGCCGTCGTAGGTTCCTGCGGAGATTGCGCTCCCCATCGCCTCTACAAACGCAGGGCGGCAATCGGGGTAGACTGCGTGGTCGCCGGTATGGTTGGCGAGCATCAGTGTGTGCAGTTTGCGGCTTTCGGCCAGCCCTGCTGCCACGGCAAGCATAATCCCGTTGCGGAATGGCACAACCGTTGAACGCATGTTCCGGTCTTCGTAATGTCCCGACGGGATTGCATCTGCTCCCTGCAACAGCGAACTTTCAAAATATTCACCTATGAAGGATAGCGGAATCTCCAGATGGGGTATGCCGAGGTTGCGACAGTGCCACCTGGCGCATTCCGTCTCGCGGGCATTGTGGTTAGAACCGTAATTGAATGTTACTGCCAGGGCTATACGTGCCTGGTATTCATAGAGCATGGTGGTGGAATCCATGCCCCCCGAAAGCACTATCAGTGCGTCGCGCCCTTTGGGGTATTGCGCCCGGTCAACGGTGAGTACGGGTTCCTGTTCCTTTGGGGGCAGGAACACTTCTGCAATATTATGGTGAGATTCTAAACCCATTGTAAATTCAAATTTATTGGATGACAAGAGGCGGTAATCCCCTTTCCCCCCCAACTTCTCATTTCTCCCTTCTCGCTTCTTTCACCCCTCCCTCAATGCGTCGTTGAATGCTTCGAGGCGGCGGTGTTCCGCCATGGCGCGGTGTTCTTCGTCGCCATGGTTGGCGAAGGGGTAAATGGCTATACCCCCGCGAGGCGTGAATATACCTTTGACCTCAATGTAGCGTGGCTTCATAAGCCTGATGAGGTCTTTCATTATGATGTTCACGCAGTCCTCATGAAAGTCGCCGTGATTGCGGAACGAGAACAGATATAGTTTTAGGCTCTTGCTTTCCACCATATCTTCACGCGGGATGTACTGTATTACGATACGGGCGAAGTCCGGCTGTCCTGTCTTGGGGCATAACGAAGTGAACTCCGGGCAATTGAATGTCACCACATATTCGTTCTCGGGGTGCTTGTTCTTGAATGTCTCAAGCACTTCGGGCGCATATCGGTCGGGGTATTTCGTTCCTTGGTTTCCGAGGAGCGTCACACCTTCGAGTTCGCTGTCTGTTCGGCTCATTGTCAATATTTTATTGTGTTTACGCGGAGGCGGGGGCCTGCATCGTCCACTATGGAGCGGAAATAGCGTTCATCGTAACCTCCGAAATTCGGATAAACGGGCAGGCCGTATTCTGATTTCATGAAATTGTGGTTTTCGTCGGTTTTCTTGATATTGCCGTCCATGAATTTCACAAAGAGGTAGTCGCCGAGTTTCTTGTACTCTGCGGTGGCACGTTCCGCCCATATGTCTGCGAGGTCCTGGGTGAGTTGTTCGCAGATTGCAGGGTCGGTGAATTCGGGGATCTGTTCCAAAGCCACACGTACGTCCTCGGCGATGTCGCGTTCGAGTTGCCCCTGCACGCGGCGTATGTCGGGAATCATCTGTGAGTAGCGGTTGTAGGCTTGGTTGGCCACGTAATTGTTCACCCAGAAATTTGAGTTCCAGTCGATGGTGTTGACATCGCCTTGGGCGAGTTGCGCCGGAGCGCGCTTCACCGAGCAGAACACCGGGAGGTATACGTTGGTGTTGGCATCGTCTGTGCCGAACCACAGCAGTCCGCGCAGATAGGGGGGCAGGTCGGAGCGCATCTGGGCTACGAATGAGAAGCCTGTCTGCTGGGTTGCGATGGCGCGTTCGTGGGTGTATTCCAGGCTGTCGACGGTGAAGGTCATGGGACGCCATCGATAAGGCACCTTATAGGGGCCTGCGCCGATGTCGCCGGTCATGTCGTAGGGGGTGCCCTCGAAGTGGTCACGCATCATCCATTGCATGTCGGTCACGGTGAGCAGTGAATCGGGTTTCACCCAAAGGGGCATAGGCTCACCTTCGGCGCGGTCAATCCAAGGCAGGTACTCGTCCATGCCCGATTTGAATTTATTGAAATATGCCCACACACGGGCGTCGCATCCCCGCAGTGCACCGAAATCGGTCACCGAATAGGCTTTGGAGAAGTCGAAATCCTCGTCCTTGCCGTTGAAGTATCCCTGTGAGCGTGCGAATTTTATCACATCCGGGCTGTAGAGAGTCTCTCCCGATTTGTCTTTCAGCGGGAACTTGTGGATTCGCGGATGGTTGGCGTGGCCGGAAATGTATCCGTCGGGCACTCGGCGAGCCACCCACACGGCATCTTTCCCTGCTTTCCCCTTGCCAATCAGCTCCATCACCCAGGCCTCGTCGGGATCGGCTATCGAGAACGATTCGCCGCTGCTGGCATATCCGTGCTCTTTCACCAGGTCGGTCATGACCTTCAATGCCTCGCGTGCCGTTTTGGCGCGCTGGAGGGTTACGTAAATCAGCGACCCGTAGTC
>WSMN01000068.1:5345-9377 GCA_013316535.1 Muribaculaceae bacterium
GCCTCGCGTGCCGTTTTGGCGCGCTGGAGGGTTACGTAAATCAGCGACCCGTAGTCAATCAGCCCGGTGCCTGCCAGCTCCTCGCGGCCGCCCCATGTGCTCTCTGCAATAGTCAGCCCATGTTCGTTCATGTTGCCGATGGTGGCGTATGTGTGTGGCGCCTCGGGAATGTCCCCCAAGGGCTTGCCTGTGTCCCATTCGACGATTTTGCGCACGGAGCCTTCCGGGTGGTCGGCGGCGGGTTGAGAATACAGCTCGCCGTACAGGTTATGGGAATCGGCTGCATAGGTCACCATTACGGAACCGTCGGCGGTAGCCCCCTTTGCCGCTATGAGGCTGGTGCACGCCAACGCCTGTCCCGTTGACAGGACGGCGGCGGTGATACCGGATAGGATGATTCTTTTCATATGATCTTAATGTGATGATTGTCGTTTTTGCCGGTCTGAGCATTTGATGTGTGTTTCCACACACCCGATACAAAGATACGGATATATTTTGTAAAAATACGGTTATATGCCCGCTCCATTGCATTTTAACGGAATTTGATACAAATTCGCCAAAAGGGTGAACAAATGCGGCAAATCGGGCCGGCTGGAATTGCTTATCTTTGCAATGTGAAAAAGTAATTCCTCGTAACCTATGATTCTCTGTCACCTTAAAACGGCGGCGGCGATTGTTCTTGCAGTGTCGCTCCCCTCCGTTGTGTCTAATGCCCGGGAAAAAGCCGCTAACGCTTCTCATGGGGCTAATTCTGCTGTCAGCTGGCCTGTGACTCGGCCGGTCGATGATTCGCGTCAGGAACTTGAACAGATTTTTGCTTCCCCGGGCGATGTGCCGACGGGGGTGTACTGGTATTGGGTGTCCGGCAACATGAGTCCCGAAGGTGTGGCCAATGATGTCAGGTCGATGAAAAAGGCCGGTATAACCCGTGCTTACATCGGGTTCCAGGGTCTTGGCGAACACGAGGCTCCACGTGGGCCTGTGTATTTCCAGACCCCCGAATGGTATGCTTGTGTCCGTTCGGCCATGCGTACCGCCACCGAGGAGGGCATAGAGCTTGGGGTGTTCAATTGTCCCGGCTGGAGCCAGAGCGGCGGGCCGTGGATAAAGCCCGGACAATCGCAACGCTATCTCGCCATGACCGAGACTGTGGTCGAAGGGGGCGGGAAGCGCACCGTCACCCTCCCGCGTCCGGCCAATTGGCTGGAGGATGTGAAGGTGCTTGCCACCCGTAAGTTGCCGCTTGCCACCATAAAGGCCGGGGTGGATTCGATTGTTTCAGAAAATGTGACCGATTTGGCCGCCATGTTCGACGGCGATGCCGCGACATCAGGTGGTTTCACCGCCGACAAGGCCTCCGTCACCATCGTTCCCGCGAAAAAGGATTTCACGCTCCGTTCGGTCACAATGAAGACCGACACCCCTGTGCGCGGCCTCATCTCCGTGGAAGCGTTGCAGAACGGCCAATGGAAGCCGGTGGGCTCCTTCGGTGCCGACCGCACCAACATGATGATTGAGGTGGGCTACGATGTTCTTGCCCCCACCGCTGCTGCGCTTCCCGAAACAAAGGGGGATGCGTTCCGCATCAACTTCCAGATTAATCAGAATTGCCGCATCCCGCAGCTGACGGTCAGCGAGGAGCCGGTTGTGAACGCATATGCCGACCAGATTCTTAGCAAGATGTTCCAGACACCCCTGCCGTTCTGGGAACAATACAAATGGACGGCTTCGCCTGCCTATGCACCAAACGCCGTTGTGTCGCCTGACGATGTGATTGACATCACCGACAAATTGCAGGGGGACATCCTGACATGGGATGCGCCGGAAGGGGAGTGGGTCGTTTCCCGCACCTACATGGCTCCGACCAACGTGCCCAACTCCCCGGCTCTCGAAGGGGACGGCAAGGGACTGGAAATCGACCGATGGAACCCCGATGTGCTCAAGCATCACTACGACAGCTTCATAGGCGATATAATGCGCCATGTTCCCGCCGAGGAGCGCAAGACATGGAAATATATCGTTTCCGACAGCTATGAGCGCGGCTCGCAGAATTTCGGTGATGATTTCATTGAATACTTCAAGTCGCGTTTCGGCTATGACCCCACGCCATACCTGCTGACTTTCAACGGAACCGTTGTTGGCAGTTCCGACCTCTCGGAGCGTTTCCTCTGGGATGTGCGCCGCATGATTGCCGACCGCCTTGCATATGACCATATAGGTGGTCTGCGCGACCTCGCCAATAAGGACGGCCTGAAACTTTGGCTCGAGCCTTACGGACACTGGGGCTTCCCCGGGGAGTTCCTGATGTATGGAGGTCAGAGCGATGAGGTTGCCGGTGAGTTTTGGAGCGAAGGTTCGCTCGGCGACATCGAGAACCGCGCGGCCTCATCCGTTGCCCATACCTACGGCAAAGGGAAATGCTGGGCAGAGTCTTTCACTTGCGGCGGCAATGAATACGGACGCGCGCCGCGCACCATGAAACAGCGTGGCGACAGATTCTTCACCGAGGGTATCAATGCCACTTTGCTTCATCTGATGGTATCGCAGCCCGATGATTCGATATACCCCGGTATCAACTGTCCCTTCGGAAACGAATTCAACCGCAAGAACACATGGTTCAGTCATCTGGATTTGTTTACCGACTATCTCAAGCGAGCCAACCACATGCTGCAGCAGGGGAATTATGTTGCCGACGTCGCCTATTTCATCGGGGAGGACGCACCGGTCATGACCGGCACTGTAAATCCGTCGCTGCCCGAAGGGTTCCAATATGATTTCATCAATGCCGAGGTAATTGAAAAAGCACTCAAGGCCGATGCCGGTCATGTGCTGTCGCTCCCTCACGGAACTTCCTACCGTCTGCTGGTGCTTCCCCCGTTGAAAACCATGCGCCCCCAACTGATAAAAGCCATAAAACGTCTTGTTGAAGATGGTGCTGTGGTTCTCGGCCCGAAGCCCCTCCGCTCACCCTCCATGCAGAACTATCCCCACGCCGATGCCGAGGTGCTTGCCATCGCCGATGAGTTGTGGGGTGCAGGGGAAGAGCCTCTGACGGGAGTCCGTAAAGTGGGCAAAGGGATGGTGCTTAACGGTATGACCATTGAACAGGCGTTTGCCCTGCTCGGTGTTGTTCCTGATTTCACACATACCGCCGGTAAAGGCTCTGACATCAAGTATGCCCACATGAAATCGGGCAACCGCGATATATATTTCATCGCCAACCAGCAGGATGAACCCAGGGAGTTCACGGCATTGTTCCGTGATGCCGCCGGACGGCAACCCGAATTATGGGATGCAGCCAAGGGTACACACCGCAATCTGGAGGCGTTCGGCCAACTGAACGGTTACACGAGTGTGCCTGTGCGTCTCGCGCCTATGGAAAGCACTTTCATTGTGTTCGAGACCCCTGCATCTGCTGTAGGTGCAGCCTCGGTTGCTGCCAATTATCCTGAAATGGAAGAACTGATGACCATCTCCGCTCCATGGAAAGTGACACTTACCCCCATGGTGGGCAAAGGGAAAACGATGACAATGGCTAAGCTCCATGACCTGACGCTTGACCCGGATTATGATGTGCGCCATTTCTCCGGCACTGTCGGATACAAGACCTCATTCAAGCTTCCTGCGGTTCCTGCCGGCAAGCGCATTGTGCTCGACCTTGGGAATGTCCGCGAGATGGCCAAGGTTAAGGTCAACGGCAAAGATGCCGGAGGGGTGTGGACCGCTCCTTATACGATTGATGTCACAGACCTGCTCAAGAAAGGGAAGAACGAGATTGAGGTGGAGGTGGTCACCACATGGGTGAACCGTCTGGTTGCCGATTCACAGCTTTCCGATGATGAACGCGAGACATGGCTCTACTACCGTACCCACAACAAGAACACCCCTCTGCACAGCTCAGGCCTTCTGGAGGATGTGAAAATTCTTGTGGGAAAGTGAGTATATGCGGCTGGAAAACATGTCGCAGGAATGAAACACCCTCTTAATCTGTAAACCAAACAAAGGACACGAAATGTCACATTATTTAGCTAT
>WSMN01000069.1 GCA_013316535.1 Muribaculaceae bacterium
AGCTCCTACCATCTGAACCATTCTGACAGCACCCTATCCATCCGGGTAAAATTAATGGAGGTGTGTCAAAATTCGAAAATTTTAACACACCTCCATGTGGAAAACGAGAATATTTATAATTTCACTATGACAGGGGTATCGAGGGTGCCGGAGGCACGATAGGTCTTGCCGTTGCGAAGGAGTTCCACGTTCACCTTTCCGAGATCGAGCGGGAATGAGCCGTTTGCATCCTTGATTGCAACTTCCACGGTTTTACCTTTTTGGGTTGCAATGAAGTCGATAAGCTTGTATTCCCCGTTGCGGAAGCCCCAACCTTCCCCTTCGTCCCAATATAGGGTGCCGGAAGCTGTGCCGTTCTCATCGAGATTCACAATGAGTGTCAGAGGGTCGAACGAATTTTCCGTGAGGTTATGGATAACTTTGCCCACGGGAATTATAGCACCTGGGCGCAGACGCATGTCGGCTTGGTATTTCCCTTTAGTATCACCTTTCACCAGCGACAGGCGTTCCCAGTTGCCTTTGGGGAGCGCCGGGTTTTCGGAGAATGCCGGAATCACCAGCAGGTCGTTGCCCAAAAGAAACGCCTGTTCTTCGGCACGCAAAGAGGCATCGGTGGCATCGGCGAAAAATACGGGTGCCATAACGGGCTGTCCATCGGTGTGTGCGTTGTAAAATGCGGTGTAGAGATAAGGGATTAAGCGGTAACGGCGTTCGAGAGCCATACGCGATTCTTTTTCCTCAAGTTTGGTGTAAGCCCACGGTTCTTTATCGGAAGTGTCACACGAGGCATGTCCGCGTGAGAACGGGAAGAATGCGCCGAAACCAATCCAGTTGCCCCAAAGGTCGGGAGATGTCTCATTGGCAAATCCGCCTATATCTGGGCCATTGAAAGGCTGCCCGGAAAGACCGAGTGTGAGCGACATCGGGATTGAAAGACGCATATGTTCGTATGATGCTCCGTTATCTCCTGTCCACATGGCTGCGTAACGCTGGCCACCAAGCAGATTCGAGCGGGAGAGTATGAACGGACGTTTATCAGGATTGGCCGCAAGAATACCATCGCGTGAAGCTTCCACCATCAACCTCCCGTAGGCGTTGTGGTACATTCCATGCGTCCCCGTGGGGAGATTGCCACCGCCAAGATGGATGCAGCTTTCGGGCATTGTGCCGCCGGGGCCATCGAACACTGATGGTTCGTTCATATCATTCCAAATGCCGTCGATACCGCATGCAAGGAAATCTTTGTACAGATTGCCCCACCATTTGCGGGTCTCGGGACGAGTATAGTCGGGGAATGCGCAATCACCCGGCCACACCTTGCCATGGAATTCATTGCGGTAAGCATCCTTGACAAACACGTCCTGTTGTTTACCAGTCTTGTAAACAAAGTAATCCTCATCCACTTTCACGCCGGGGTCAATCATGAACACCGATTTGAAACCTTTGTCATGCAGGAAATCATTGATTCGTTTCGGGTCGGGGAACTGCTGTTCATCAATAGTGAACACACGGTAGCCGTCCATATAATTTATGTCGAACCAAATCACATCACAAGGAATCTGCTTCTTACGGAATGTCTCGGCAACTTCTTTCACACGGGCTTCAGGAACATAGGAAAAGCGGCTCTGGTGATAGCCTATAGCCCAACGTGGAGGCATCTCTATGGTGCCGGTCAGTTCACCGAGCCCTTTCAGCACTTCCTGGGGCGAGCTGCGGTCAATTACATAAGTCTTGAATGGAGTTCCTTCCGCCTCGAATTTGATCTTGTCGTTGCCGGTTGCAAGTTCCGCCTTACGGAATGTGTCGAACAGCACACCGAAAGCGGTTCCGTCAGGACGCACGCCCATAACCCATGGATGTGTCTGATACAAGCGTTTCCCTCCGTCCACAAGATAAAGCCCGGTATCGGTGTTCCACATCTTTATAGTTTTACCGTTGCGCAACAGCGGGCCGGTAACCTCCCCTCCACCATACAGGCTGGTGCCTTCGGGAACAGCTATCGTGGCTACGATACATCCGTTATCGTTGGTTTCATAGCGTGGAGTGAATTTCCATGCGGCAGGTATTTCCCCGGTTTTAACAGGGTCGTGCGACAAAATCAGTTCCGGGGTTCCGATAATATCGAACCCTTCAGGAACAAATTCGGCAATGCCATTACCTACTAAAGAGGCCTCGGCTATTTTTACCTCTGCGGCATTAGCCTCACCGGCAAGTGCTATCCCGAGGAACGCCAAGGCTCCAAATGTGTTTTTGCTCATAAATAAATCGTTTATATGTGTGGTTATTTTTTTCCATTCATATAGACGATCAAACAGCATATTATCACTATGCCGATGTTGTAAGAAAAACAGGTTAACCGCCTAATTGACAAAAGTCAATCCCAAAGTGTATCGGATATGGCATAACGTGGACGGTGTTTTACCTCGTTGAATATTTTCCCGATGTACTCACCCACAACCCCTATGGCAATCAGAATCAGTGAGCCGAGAACCCATATGGACAGCATTATGGATGCCCATCCGGCACTGATGTGGTCGCTATAGAAATAGGAAGTGAATACATAGACACTTACTAACAAGGCAATTACAAGCAATACAAGGCCGGTAAGGAAAATCCACCGCATGGGGCGTGCCGAAAACGATGTGATGCCGTCGATTGAAAAGCTCAACATCTTGGCTAAGGGGTATTTTGATTCCCCTGCAACACGCTCTTCACGAGCATAAGTGACCACATCGCTTTTCAGCCCTATCTGTGGCACTATGCCACGCAAAAAAAGATTGGACTCGCCGTATTGTCCCAGCAGCCCGAGGGCACGGTTGCTCATAAGGCGGTAGTCGGCATGATCATAGACCGTTTCCAGCCCCATTTTTTTCTGAAAAGCATAGAAGGCGTGGGCTGTGGTGCGTTTGAACCACGTGTCGGTATCACGCGACGAGCGAACCCCGTACACAATTTCCACTCCCTTATTAAATTTGCGAACCATCTCAATTATGGCTCTGGGGTCGTCCTGCAAATCTGCATCTATTGAAATTGCAGCATCGCACTTGTCGCGCACTGTCATAAGGCCGGCCAGCAGCACATATTGGTGCCCCCGGTTATGGGCAAGCGATATGCCTTTCACACGCCTGTCGGCAATGTGCATCCGTTCGATTACGCTCCATGTGGCGTCTCGGCTGCCGTCGTTGCAGAGCAATATGTAGCTGTCGGGGCTTGCAAGTTGCAGCCCCGACAGTTCGTCGAGCATTTCAAGCATCTTGGGTACCGACAACGGGAGCGCCTGCTCCTCATTGTAGCAGGGCACCACGATGGCGATGACCGGCAGATGTGTCATATGTAAGAATCAATAATTGCGGGCGAAGATTACACGCTGCTTCGAGGGCTTGCCTGTCACCATGCACTTGCCGGGAGTTTTGTCCCCTTCAAGCGGGATGCAACGTATTGTAGCCTTGGTCTCGGCCTTGATTTTCTCCTCGGTCTCGGGTGTGCCGTCCCAATGGCACAACAGGAATCCGCCTTTTTCAATTTCCTCTTTGAATTCCTCATAGGAGTCTACCTCGCGGGTGAGTTCCTCGCGATGCTTAAGGGCTTTCTGATAAATGTTTGCCTGAATGTCTTCGAGCAGGTCTTTGACAAAGCGGGCTATCCCTTCGAGCGGTTCAATCTGTTTTTCAAGCGTATCGCGGCGCATCAGTTCAACTGTTCCGTTTTCTATGTCACGGGCACCGATTGCCAGGCGCACAGGTACACCCTTAAGCTCGTAGTCGGCAAATTTGAAGCCGGGACGTTTGTTGTCGGCATCATCATATTTCACGCTGACACCGAGTGCACGCAACTCCTTGACGATAGGTTCAACGACTTTGGAGATTTCGGCAAGTTGCTCGGCGTTCTTGGAAATGGGGATGATTACACATTGAATCGGCGCGAGATGCGGAGGGAGAACGAGACCGTTATCATCGGAATGCGACATGATGAGCGCACCCATAAGTCGTGTGGAAACGCCCCATGATGTTGCCCACACATATTCAGGTTGGTTCTCCTTATTGATGAACTTCACATCGAAAGCTTTTGCGAAGTTCTGTCCCAGGAAGTGGCTTGTTCCCGATTGAAGTGCCTTTCCGTCTTGCATCATGGCCTCGATGGTATATGTCTCGATGGCTCCGGCAAAACGTTCGTTGGCAGATTTCACACCCGTTATAACAGGTACCGCCATGAAATTGTGAGCGAAATCATTGTAGACGTTGAGCATCCTCACGGCCTCGGCTTCGGCTTCCTCTCGGGTTGCATGTGCAGTATGGCCTTCCTGCCAAAGGAACTCGGCGGTGCGCAGAAACAGACGAGTACGCATTTCCCAACGCATCACGTTGGCCCATTGGTTAATGAGAATCGGCAGATCGCGATAAGATGTAATCCAGTTTTTATATGTGTTCCATATGATGGTCTCTGAAGTCGGGCGTATAATCAATTCCTCCTCCAGTTTTGCATCCGGGTCAACGATCACACCGCTCCCGTCGGGATTGTTTTTTAGACGATGGTGGGTCACGACAGCACATTCCTTCGCAAACCCTTCCACATGTTCTGCTTCGCGGCTAAGGAACGATTTTGGGATGAGCAACGGGAAATAGGCATTTTGATGGCCGGTTTCTTTGAACATGCGGTCAAGTTCATGCTGCATCTTTTCCCAGATTGCATAGCCATAGGGCTTTATCACCATGCAGCCGCGCACAGCCGACTGCTCGGCCAAATCGGCCTTAATTACCAAGTCGTTATACCACTGCGAGTAGTTCTCGCTGCGTTTGGTCAAATCTTTCAGTTCTTTTGCCATCGCAAATTATATCGTTTTCAAGTTGTTCACGCTTATATTGCGAATGCAAAATTACGATTTTTTCGGGGATTGTCCTAACCTTTTCACACGGTTGTCCCCCATGCGCTATAATTTCTTGGATTTGGCATCCATTATCAGCAGCGGACCCGGAATGATGAATATTTCAAGACGCCGGTTCTTGTTTCGGTTGACGTATGATGTATTCGGGGTGTCCTTCACCGGCTCACTGTCGGCCATAGGATAACCTTGAAGCATATCGGTCTGTGCCGCATTAGAATCAAAATAGCCGTACAGAGCAAGTATTCGGCGTTCAGTAAGGCCATAAAGGTAGTTGTCGGAGCCTGTGTCATCGGAGTGCATTGCCAATATCACCTTGAATTTACCGTGAGTACGGAAATAAGGCAAGAAATTCTTAAGCCGCTCCGATGCGGTTGGGAGCAGCGTTGTATCGTTTGGCGCAAAAAGCTCATTGGCCGGGATAGTGGCTATGACCACCTCTCCCTGGCGGGTTGTCTCTACTTTATACCCGAGTTTGTGCAAAGCCTGTGCCTCACGTTTCATATAGCTTTTCACATACGGCGCTTGCTTGGCCGGAACATCAGGAAGCATGAGGGTTTCATTGAGTGTCAGTTCCGAAAGGTCGACGAGCTGCTCCTGCGACGCATCTTTTTTCTGTGCCTGTATGGCCATGGCAGGGAGTGTGGCCATCACCAATGCGGCCACACATCGCGCGAAATATCTGTTCAAAACACTCACTTGAATTGAATTTAAATTATTGAATCTTCATATTCCATTTCTGCTTTCACCATCAGTGGAACATCCTCCTGTTGCACCTTTGCGTTCCTGTCTTTGCGGAGCATACGCGATACATAATCGATTACATCCGATTCGATATCATCGGGGTCTTCATCAGGGTCTGATTCCACAGCCAACAGGCCGTTCTCCTCGTAGTAATCCCAAATCATGTCAATCACATTGAACACCTCATCCTCATCATATGGTGTCCTGCCTTGCTCCGACAAACGGCGGTTGATAAACTCTATCGCTTTAGTTTCGTCAAATTCCATATCTTCTACGAAAAAGTGTAAATGTTTATAAGTCAAGCAACCCTTGGGGAAGGTCAAGCGACAGCCTGCGTGTGTCGGCATCCAACCCGGTAATGAATTCGTCGGCCACCGGTATGAGGCAGCGTTCCCCGTTGTTTTTCTCTATTATAAACAAATAATTATCGGTTGTGTCGTCAATCTCAACAATTTTTCCAAGAGCGGTTCCATTGGCTTCCACAGCAAACCCAATCATGTCGGCGGTATAAACCCCGTCAGAATCACCAGTTTCCGGCAATTCATCGGCGAGTGCGAAAAATTCATTCGGACATAGACGAGCCGCCTGTGCCTCGTCATTCACACCGTCAATCAACACGAGGTCGGTTTCGGAACTTTTGGGACGAACCACACGTAGGAAAAATGGCACAAAAATGCCATCCAGCTGCAATATGATACACGACAGCTGCCGCAGGTCTATGTCATCCATCAGCAATGCAGTGATTTCACCGCATATGCCATGAGGCTTGAGCAACTTGCCAATCGGACGCAAGTCGGATTCGAATATCATTGCTATTTCTTCTTTTTCTTTTTGCCAGTGGTGGGAACCGGCATCTCCTTGAATTCATGCAAACGGGTTGTCGCCGTGTCAAGCCGGATTGCTCCGTGCGACAATTCCAGCAAGTCTTTGAACACCTTGGCATCATCCACCCCATCAGGGTTCACAGCGAGCATTTGTTTCTTCATGTGGTTAGCCAAAAGAAGCACCATTTGGTCGCGCTCTTGACCCGGCTCCATGGCGGCTGCCTTGTCAATCATTTGCTGCATAAGCTTGCCGTAATGGCGGTAACGCATCGGACTTTGGGTATAAGCCACTGTTTGAGGTGCGGTCTCAAGGTCGGCCGCTTTTATCACCTCACATGGAAAATCTATGTCGAGATTGAATCCAGACATAATCATGAGGTGGTCCCAAAGCTTATGCTCGTTTTCCGGCGCGCGCAATTCCGGGAAAAGGTTTCCCATGGAGCGTATTATGGAGTGTGCACATGCCGTACGTTCGTCCCGGTCGGCGATGGACAGGCAATGGTCAACCATCCGCTGTATGTTTCGGCCATATTCCGGCAGTATCAGCTGACGCTGCATTGTATTGTAGTTCAACATAAAGAAATCAACAGGAGTGTATCTGAAATCGAATATAGGTGCTGCGGGTGGTGGTCGCCGCCTCACAGCACCTATATCTTATATGTGGTATATACGTTTCGGAAGCATTACATGTTCATGCCGCCATCAACCTGTATTACCTGGCCGGTTACATAGCTCGACATATCGGAAGCGAGGAAAGTGGCTACATTGGCGATATCCTCGACCTGGCCGCCACGGCGCAAGGGTATTTTCTTGCACCATTCGGCACGCACATCATCGGGCAATGCAGCAGTCATGGCAGTTTCGATGAAACCGGGGGCGATTGCGTTTGCGCGGATGCCGCGTGAGCCCACCTCCTGTGCCACACTTTTTGCAAGAGCGATAAGGCCGGCCTTTGAAGCTGCATAGTTGCTTTGGCCTGCATTGCCATGCACACCGACCACCGATGCCATGTTTATAATTGAACCGCTCTTCTGGCGCAGCATAATGGGGAGCACTGCATGGATGAAGTTGAACGCGCTCTTAAGGTTCACGGCGATTACTGCATCCCATTGCGATTCGGTCATGCGCATCATGAGGCCGTCCTTGGTTATACCGGCATTGTTCACGAGAATGTCGATGGACCCGAAGTCGTTGTGGATTTGTTTTACCACCTCTTCAGTCTGCGCAAAATCAGCCGCATTTGAGGCATAGCCCTTTACCTTGACTCCGAGCGCCTCAATTTCCTCTTCGGTCTTTTTGCCGTTCTCATCAATCACGAGGTCGGTGAACGCGATGTTGGCGCCTTCACGTGCAAAACGCAAGGCAATTTCTTTGCCGATGCCACGGGCGGCGCCGGTGACAATCGCAGTTTTTCCTTCAAGTAATTTCATTGCTTTATGTTTTTAAGCTGTAAGTTTTTTTGTTTTCAAATTTATAAGACAACCGGCATGTTGCTGTCATGTAGCCTTTGGAGTAATTCCGTCTAGAACAAATGCAATCATATGATCGAAGGTCTCTTCTCGCGAAAAGCCGAGAACTTCTATATTCTCCCCGGTCACAGTGTTGTCAACTCCTTGCATAATCATCACCACCAGGGAGGCCACATGTTCAGCTTGTTGCGGCAGAAATTCACCTTTCTCAACCCCCTCCTTGATAATCTGATGCAGTATCTCGACCTCTTTTTGGGCGGCAAGCCGGCGAGTCTTTCCCACTCTGCTCCCCTCCAGGAGATTAAGCAGCGACATCATTTCGTGGGGCTTTTGTGATGTGGGGCATCGCAAAATCTCAAATCTGGCGCGCATGAATCCCTCAAGCTTGTCACGAGCCGACATTCCACCCGATTGTATTTGCCGCTGACGCGACACAATCTGCTCGCTCTCACGGTCAATGACCGCCTGGTGGATTTCACGTTTGTTTTTGAAATAGGTATAAATTGTCCGGCGACCTTTTTCCGATGCATTGGCAATGTCGAGCATGGTCGTGTTCTCCACCCCATTTCGGAGGAAGAGCTGACGGGCTACCTCGATAAGGCGTTCACGTGTCTTGCTTACCATGCTTAGGATAATTGTCGTTATGGAACTGTTATCAAAAACTCACGCGAATCTGCGTCACCGCCGGTTTGCCGACAATGCCGCAGTGCGTTCAGTATGCGAAATTACAAAAAAATCCTGTATCCCCCTCCCTGCCAAACCAAATTTCCTATTTCACGACCACTTTGACCGATGTGCCATTGACGCACACTACATATATGCCGGCTTCCAAAGGCTGCGAATCACCTATACCTGCATAGCACAGCCTGCCATCAGTAGAAACGACTTTAAATGGATGACCTTCAACAGAAATCGAGCGGTTAACCACTGATATACGCGGCGCTTCTTCAGATTCTATTTCATCGACGGAACCAACAGACAAGTCAAGATTCATAAGCGACGGGGAGTCGAGTGTGGCAAAACGTTTCACTATATACTCTTTGACATACTTGACTTCACCTTCATATGAGCCTGCGGCACGTGGGTTCTGGTGCACGCATTTGTCCAATATTGGCCAGCGGATGAAATTGAGACGCTGGGAAGCCTGGAGCATAGCAGACGTTTCATCCACAAGGGCATTGAGGGATTCGGGGGTCAAATCACGTGTGTTGCGAGCCATTGACCATATGCGGGATATGTCAGTTGCTGTTTGAGGGTCATGAGAAATTATGCGGCGTGCGAAATCTCTCATCCCGTCGGCGGCAGAGGTGTAGCTCATTTTGAACAGGTACGAATGGGTGTTCGCCACCGGATAAGTGCGGTTATCGTTTTCGAATCCCAGATCCATGTCCCATATAGGCCCGACTTGGAATTTATCCTCGCCACGCTCTTTCCACATATAAGTGCTCCAATATG
>WSMN01000070.1 GCA_013316535.1 Muribaculaceae bacterium
GGAGCAACCTTATAAATGCGTTCTAATCACTATCTTTGCGGATTATCTTTCATCCAAATTTCCAATGAGCAACATGATCCGCCACATACTGCATTTGGCTGCATGGGCTGTGCTGACAACAGTCGTAACGTGCAACGCACATGCCGCCCTATCACATCAAACAATCAACCCCCACATCCGTTATAGGCAAGCTATGAACCGCGCCGGAATAACGGGCGCCATTACCACGCAGCCACACAAGAAAATACAATCCGATGCCCACAACTCCGATGCTGCCACATACCTGCCGGTGATAATAAAGCTTTCTGATGCAAACAGTCCTATGCCAGACTTCGTCAACGAGATGCACAGGCGCGGACACCTTGTTCTTGCACAAGTGCCGGAAGACAGAATCGGAGAACTTGCGGATTATCCACATGTGGTTCGTGTGGAATCTCAACCATCGGCAACACCGGTCATGGATTGTGCGAGAACATTTTGCAATCTGCCTTTGGCAATTGCCGATGCAACCCCGTTGCCACTGACAGGGAAAAATGTGGTGACCGGCTTTTGTGACATAGGTTTCGACCCGGCACACATAAATTTCCTTGATAAAGACGGAAACACTAGGGTCAGGAAAGTGGTGCAATACACACTCGAGCACCCACACCCACTGGTCATGAATACCCAGGATGAAATAATGGGCTGGAGAACCGACAATCCCGATGAAACCCATGCCACGCATGTATGTGGCATAATGTCAGGCAGCTTCGATACCAACAACTACCACGGAATCGCCACAGAAGCCGATATTGTAGCCACAGTAAGCCCCTTATACGACGCTTATCTCCTTGACGGATGCGAGCAAATAATCGATTATGCACACGAGAAAGGGAAACCGGCTGTCATAAACATGTCAATAGCCTCTGAAATCGGACCGCATGACGGAACATCGCTGTTCAACCAATACATGGATATGCTGGCCGAGGATGCAGCAGTTTGCATTTCAGCAGGGAACAGCGGGAACCGCAAGTGTTATATAGAACGCACATTCACAAAAGAACGCCCGACAGTACACACATATCCCCGCCAATGGCCGTCATGGTCGCCATTGGAAGCCCATGGTGTAATTGACATATGGGGAAATGATGGGCGTCCGTTCAATGTAGATGTTGTAGGATGGAGTGAGACCGGCCAGGACATTGCATACCGCTGGAAAGGGGAAACATTATTGGACCCGGGAAAGGACATTGTGATATGCTCTCCCGATTTGGCCGGAAATTTCCCCGGTCATGCCGAACCGATGCTTCCGGCACGCTTCTCGGGTTACATCTATCTTAACGCAGAGGTCAACCCGGAGAACGGCCGTTACAATGTGGCATTCGTATGCGACATAAAGGACATTACCACCACCGACCACTATGCAGCCGAATACCGCTTCGGGCCCGAAATAACAGGGTCTCCCGGACAGAGTGTAGAAATCTATGCCAGCTCCAATATCTTTTTCCTTTCACCCACTGACCCATTGTCGACCAATGGGGATGCCTCCCGCTCTGTCAACGACCTTTGTGCCGGCGACAACGCAATATGTGTCGGCTCTATGTCATCCCGCGACACATGGCCCATGGCCGACGGAACCACAGGCTCATTCGATCAGGTCACAGTCGGCGCTCCCTCTTATTTCTCAAGCTATGGAACATTAAACAACGGCATACGCCCTCACATATGCGCCCCCGGTGCTGTTATCATTTCATCCATATCGAAACCATATGTGAACGCCCATCCTGATGTGGCAAAGAGCACCAGTTTTATATTCGATTCAAACGGCACAAAATATTATTGGAAAACAGAGCAAGGCACATCCATGTCATCACCGTTTGCCGCCGGAACCATAGCCCTATGGCTACAGGCCAACCCCGATTTGACAGGGAAAGACCTAAAAGACATCGTTATTTCAACCGCATCCGCACCGGCCACTGAACCCAACAATCCCCAATGGGGGCATGGACTGCTTGATGCGGCAGCCGGACTTGCAAAAGCCCGGGAACTCGCCCATATCGGGGGCGTATACCAAAGCGCATCATCCGATGCCCGGTCTATTTCCATCAAGAAAATAGGCATGGACGTATTCTCATTCTCCTGGGGGAGCAAAAGCCTTTCAGGATGCAGGATAATTGATATGTCCGGCCGTGAAGTCAAACGGCAACATACCGCATCCAACCAACCGTCGGTAACCATAGATTGCGCAGACCTTAAAGATGCAATTTACATTGCAGAAATAACCGCCTCCGACGGGTCGTCGGCGACAGGAAAATTCGTCATTACGCTGAATCGCAAATGAAAAGGATTTTGCAGAAGCACTCTCTCAGAGAGTGTTTGAATTCAACTCAAATATATATTGAGAGGATTTTTGGAGGGATTTTCGCGAGTTGCGGAGGGAGCGATGCGGGCATCGTGACCGACAAAACCCGGCGGAAAGCACCCGAAAAGACCTCAAGATATATTTGAAATGATTCATTACACCTCAATTTAATATTAATGTGTTAAATTCGAACACTCTCTTAGGCAAAAAACACCCGTAGATAAGCCATATGTGGAAAGAATTAACTAATTTTGTAAAAAAGTAGAGGGATTCGTCATATTGGCTTTCTCTTCTGTGGAAAACCGTTCATTGATTGTAATTATGAAGAATGTGTTGAAACGGTCGCTGACCGGGATTCTATACGTGGCACTTATTGTGGGGGCCATATTTGCCGGTGCATGGTGGTTCTGGGGTCTCACCATACTGTTCGGTGTGTTAGGTGTCAACGAATTCAACCGTATAACCAACAAAGCTTTTGTATCGAACACAACCACATTGCTCGACATTGTAGGCACAATACTGCTCATCACCGCAACTGCGCCCCAGTTTATGCAGGCTAACACCATATTGCCGGATTTGCGTACAACAGCACTATGCCTTGTCGGATATTTCATCTATGCCATAGCGCGTTTTGTAATACAATTGTACATGCACGACGGCAACCCATTGTCGCATCTCGCCCACTCCATACTGGGACAGGTCTATATAGCCTTTCCAATGGCCATGTTGGGAGCGTTATACTCCGTAGCCGGCAAGCACATAGTCCTGGCCATGTTCATATTGATATGGCTTAGTGACACCGGGGCGTTCTGTGTGGGTTCGCTGCTTGGCAAGCACAAACTGTTCGAACGAATCTCACCAAAAAAATCTTGGGAAGGGTTCTTTGGCGGACTGGCGTTCTGCCTCGGAGTGTCAGCCATGCTGTCACTTCTTTTCCCCGGATATTTCCATAATCTGAACTTATGGCAAATGCTCGGGATGGGAGCCGTGGTGTGTGTGTTCGGCGCATGGGGCGACTTGGTTGAATCGATGATCAAACGGGCTCTTGGAGTCAAAGACTCCGGCTCCCTCCTGCCGGGGCACGGGGGCATCTTGGATCGCATTGATTCGCTATTGCTTGTTGTCCCTGCCCTCACACTCTATTTCATCTGCATCGCATCCTCATCAATCTGAATTTCCAACGATAAATTTCCAACGAAATGTCGCAACAACGATATGAACTGCGTGGTGTTTCAGCCGCAAAAGAAGATGTTCACAACGCCATTAAGAATGTTGACAAAGGGTTATACCCGAAAGCTTTCTGCAAAATAATCCCCGACATTCTCGGTGGTGACCCGCAATGGTGCAACATCATGCACGCCGACGGTGCAGGAACTAAATCCTCACTGGCCTATGCCTATTGGAAAGAGACCGGCGACCTCGGAGTGTGGAAAGGAATTGCCCAGGATGCATTGATCATGAATGTCGATGACCTTCTGTGTGTCGGTGCCACCGACCGAATGCTCGTGTCGTCAACCATAGGTCGCAACAAACGGCTCATCCCCGGTGAAGTGATTGCCGCCATAATCAACGGCACTGAAGAATTGCTGGAGACCATGCGTGGCTACGGCGTGGAAATTTATGGCACCGGCGGAGAAACCGCTGATGTTGGCGACCTTGTGCGCACCATCATAGTGGACTCCACGGTTACCACCCGTATGCGCCGCGCCGATGTAATCGACAATGCCAATATCAAAGGCGGTGATTTAATCGTCGGGCTGGCATCATTCGGCCAAGCCACCTACGAAACCGAATATAACGGGGGCATGGGCAGCAACGGACTCACCTCGGCACGCCATGATGTGTTCGCAAAATCAGTGGCCGCCAAATACCCCGAAACATTCGATGACATGATTCCTGGAGATTTAATCTACAGCGGAGACAAAGAATTGTTGGATGCCGTTGATGACACTGACCTGTGTGCCGGAAAATTGGTGCTCTCCCCTACACGCACTTATGCGCCTGTGATACGTCGGCTTCTCGAAGAGATGCGCCCTGCAGTACATGGCATGGTGCACTGCACCGGCGGTGCACAAACCAAGGTGATGCACTTCGTCGAAAACAAACATGTAATCAAGGACAACATGTTCCCCCTTCCCCCTCTGTTCCGTCTCATTCAGGAGCAATCAGGTACCGATTGGGCGGAAATGTACAAAGTGTTCAACATGGGACACCGCATGGAAATATACCTCCCGGCGGATAATGCACAGGAAGTCATTGATATTGCCCGTAGCTTCAACATTGATGCCCGGGTAATCGGTCGGGTGGAGGATGCCCCGGCCAATCATCTGACCATCCGTTCCGAATTCGGGGAATTCAAATTCTGAAGCGATGCCCCTGCGCACCATGCTCCCGCGCATCAATCCATTGCAGGCTACAGCCCTGCTATGCGTCATGACATTAATCATGACACTTGTTGCATGTTCCGGCCGGAAAGCAAAGGAAACCGCTGAAGAATCACCCCACCCCCTGCCCGATACATTGAGGGTGGCCACGCTATACAGTCCTACATCCTATTTCATCTATCGAGATGAACCGATGGGTTATGACTACTCACTACTACGCCAATTCGCTTCTGACAAAGGCATGGCGGTGAAGCTTACAGTAGCGACATCACTGCCCAAAATGCTTGAGTTGCTAGATTCAGGGAAAGTTGACCTTCTGGCTTACGAAATCCCTGTGACAACCGAATTCAAAAGAAAGGTCACAGCGTGCGGCCCCGAATATTTCACACACCAAGTGCTGGTGCAGCCTAAAAAAGACGGGAAACCGCAAATAACCGACGAGACCCAACTCGTAGGGAAAGAAATCTATGTGGAGGACAATTCAAAATACAAGTTCCGTCTTCAGAACCTCAACGAAGAACTTGGCGGAGGGATTGTAATCCACGCTATTGACCGCGACACTCTGATAACGGAGGACCTTATCGAGATGGTATCCTCCGGTGCCATTCCCCTGACCGTAGTAGACAGCGATATCGCCAGACTAAACCGCACTTATTACCGCGACCTCGATATATCGCTGCCGCTAAGTTTCCCCCAAAAATCATCATGGGGAGTTTCCCCGGAAAAACAATGGCTTGCCGATTCGGTGAATGCATGGTTCGCCCAGGAAAAACCGAAGGAACGCCAGGCTCGATTGCTAAAACGCTATTTCGAGCTAAGCAAAAACGGCGATACGCGCTTCAACATCGATTTTTCAAAAGGCATAATCTCCCCCTACGACCATCTATTTCGCAAATACGCCGCTGAAATAGGAATGGATTGGCGCCTCCTGGCATCACAAGGCTATCACGAGAGCCATTTCGACACAACGTGCGTATCATGGGCTGGAGCCAGGGGCATAATGCAGATAATGCCTCGCACGGCACGGGCCTACAATCTCTCCGCATCGGAAATAACCAACCCGGAAGCCAACATACGCACCGCGACACGGATAATCAAAGACCTCGATAAATCGCTTGCAAAACGCGTAACCGACAACAATGAGCGGCTAAAGTTTGTTATAGCAGCGTATAACTCCGGAATCGCTCATATTTACGATGCAATAGCACTTGCAAAGAAATATGCGAAAAATCCACAGTTGTGGGACGGTAACGTGGAAGCAGCCCTCCTGATGAAAGCCAACCCGGAATACTATTCCGACCCCGTGTGCAAAGCCGGATATTTCCGTGGACGTGAAACGGTGGCATACGTCAGGGAAGTCATGGAATTCTATGAGAAGGCAGCAAAGCAAATTCCATCCTGACCGCTATTATACAACCGTCCTGCCCCGCAACACGGCACCGGACGCCCAAATTAACGAATCAACTATTAACCACTGATTAAAACATACAAAGGAATGAAAAAGCATTATCTATCCGTAGCCGTTGTCACGGCATTAGCAGGTTCCATGCTCTTCACCTCATGCATCGGCAACTTCGCCCTCACAAAAAAGCTGTTAGGATGGAACAAGCAAATTGGCAACAAATTTGTCAACGAGCTGGTTTTCTTTGCTTTTTGGGTAATCCCGGTATATGAAGTAACCGCATTGGCCGACGTGCTGGTTCTCAATTCAATCGAATTCTGGAGCGGAACAAACCCCATAGCCCAGGGCAAGAGCATGATTGATGGCAAGGATGGCCGTTACCTCGTGGAATGCGACGGCAAAGGCTACACCATTACATCGGAAAACGATGGCAGCGTGGTGCGCCTCGACTTCGACAGCAACGAGCACAGCTGGAGCGTGGTTACAGAGAACGGAGAAAAGGTAAAGTTCATGACATTCGTCGACGACAACCATGTCAACATGATAACCCCCGATGGCGGTTACCAGCTCGTTGAGCTTTCCGATGACGGATTAATGGCTTATCAGCAGACGGTGGAAAGCGCCATGTGGGCATCCCGATAAACCCCTTTCACATAAAACTCGCAATACAATCTAACGATTTTTATGACATAAACACCCTACAGCGGTCAACTTAGTCAGGTTGGCCGCTGTTCAGTTATATTGAACAGCGGAACGCACAACGGCACCCATTCCCCCCACGGCTTAGGCACGGCAGAACACTACAATGCAACTATTCGGCCAAAAGCCAAACAACAATACGTTGATTCCCGGCTGTAGGGCGGCCAACAGTTCCGATAGCTGAACCGCTACCGCGACAATGAGGTTTAATAAAATTTCATTAAATTAATTTTGCCCGTTATCCCAAAAAGAAATATCTTTGTAGTATTGCACGACCTTACAGGAAAGGCACCATTCTGATTCGACCTAAAACGAAATAAATTCAAAACTTAACACCACCATATGGAAAACGAACAGCTGCTGAAAAGCGTAAAAGAAAAAGCCATGGTATGGCTTTCAGAGCAATATGACGAGGCCACACGTGCTGAAGTTAAACAGATGCTTGAGAACCAAGACCCAACCCTTCTCATCGAATCGTTCTATAAAGACCTTGAATTCGGCACAGGAGGTCTGCGCGGCATTATGGGAGCCGGAACAAACCGCATGAACATATACACCGTCGGAGCCGCCACCCAGGGTCTCGCCAACTACCTTAAGGAAGCATTCCCCGACATGCCGCAGATTTCGGTTGCCGTAGGCCATGATGTACGCAACAATTCTCGCAAATTCGCTGAAATCGTTGCCAACATCTTCTCGGCAAACGGTATCAAGGCTTACCTTTTCGACAGTTTCCGTCCCACTCCCGAATTGTCGTTTGCCATCCGTCATTTCGGTTGCCAAAGCGGTGTAAACATCACTGCATCCCACAATCCCAAGGAATACAACGGCTACAAGGCATATTGGGCTGACGGCGCACAAATCATCGCGCCCCATGATGTCAACATCATCAATCATGTCAACCGCATCAAGAGCGTCAACGACATCAAATTCCAGGGTAACCCCGAACTCATAGAAATCATAGGAGAGGAAGTTGACAACGCTTTCCTCACAGCCATAAAAGGACTTTCGCTTAGCCCCGATGTAATCAAGAAATATCACGACCTCAAAATCGTTTATACACCAATTCACGGCACAGGCGTGAAGATGGTCCCCGATTCACTGCGCAACTACGGGTTCACCAACATAATCCACGTTCCCGAACAGGACATCCCGTCGGGCGACTTCCCCACCGTAGACTCTCCCAACCCCGAAAACCCGTCGGCGATGGCCATGGCAATCGCAAAGGCCAAGGAAGTTGAGGCTGACCTGGTAGTAGCCTCCGACCCCGATGCCGACCGCATAGGTTGTGTTATCCGCGACACTAATGGCGAATATGTTCTCGTCAACGGTAACCAGATTGTGCTGGTGCTGCTCAACTACCTGATGACACGCAACACCGAGCTTGGCCGCATCACAGGCAAGGAGTATGTGGTCAAGACCATCGTGACCACCGAGACAATCAAGGCAATTGCCGAGGCCAACAACATCCGCATGTATGATTGCTACACAGGTTTCAAATGGATTGCATCGGTTATCCGTGAAAACGAGGACACTGCCCGCTATCTCGGCGGAGGCGAAGAAAGCTACGGCTTCCTGGCTGAGACATTTGCACGCGACAAAGATTCCGTATCGGCAATTTCACTCATGGCCGAATGCCTTGCATGGGCAAAGGACAAGGGGATGAGCTTCATGGAAATGCTCCAGGACATCTATGTGAAATATGGGTTCTCACGCGAGGAAGGCATCTCCGTTGTCCGTCCGGGCAAATCCGGTGCCGAGGAAATCGTGGCCATGATGAAAGCTTTCCGGGCAAATCCACCCAAGTCACTCGGCGGAAGCGATGTGGTAATCGTGAAAGATTATGCCGACCTGAACATGACCGACATGCGCGACGGCCACGTTGAAAAGCTCGACTTCCCCACCACCTCCAACGTACTCCAGTTCTTCACCGCCGACGGCTCCAAGATTTCTATCCGCCCGTCAGGAACAGAACCTAAAATCAAGTTCTACATCGAGGTCAAGGGTCACATGGCAACCAAAGCCGACTACCATGCAGCCACCGAGGCCGCCGAGAAGAAAATCGCAGCGATAAAGAAAGAACTCGGTATCTAACCAACGACATATAAAAACAAGAAGTCAGAAGCGAGGAGCAAGCAATATGCCCATCTTTCCCGCTTCTGACTTCTCGCTTACAACTTACCCATCCTGTTATGCCCGAAATAGTCTACGAAGATAACCACATAATAGTGGTCAACAAACGTCCGGGGGAGATTGTGCAAGGTGACAAAACCGGCGACGAGCCGCTTTCCGAAACGCTCAAACGCTATCTGAAAGAAAAATATGCAAAACCCGGCAATGTGTTTTGCGGTGTGGTGCACCGTCTTGATCGCCCTGTGGGAGGGTTGGTAGTATTCGCAAAGACCTCCAAGGCACTGACACGCCTGAACGAGATGTTCCGCAACGGAGATATCCATAAGACCTATTGGGCAATAACACGTAACCGCCCCCCCAAAGAGAACGATGAGTTGCATCACTACATCACCACGG
>WSMN01000071.1 GCA_013316535.1 Muribaculaceae bacterium
GGGGATTGTTCAAATTTCTATCGAAATTTTTCTAACGGCTACGGATTCTTTCATGCGTTCTCCTCGAAATATTTTTCGATTTTCTTCACCGCAAGATGATAAGATGCTTTCAACGCACCCACCGATGTGCCAAGGATTTCCGAAATACGCTCATATTTCATTTCATCGAAATATTTCATATTGAACACAATGCGCTGTTTCTCCGGGAGCGTTGCGATGGCCTTTCGCAGTTTGAGCGCAAGTTCGTCACCGTCAATCCATTCATCGGCTTCAATCAGGTTCACAAGATGCGACTCCTCATCGTCAAGCGACAAGTTAAGCCGCTTACGCTCCCTGGCAAGAAACGTTATGCTCTCATTCAATGCAATCTTATAGAGCCAGGTAGACAATTTGGCATCGCCACGGAAATTTTCTATGGACTGCCAAGCCTTCAGGAACGTGTTTTGCAACACATCGGATGCATCGTCATGGTTCTCCACCATGCGACGGATCTGCCAATACAGAGGCTCCGCATAGACACGCATGACCTCATCGAACGCCTTGCGGCACTCTTCAGGTTGCCGCAAACGCTCAATAAGCCGTTCATTTTCCTGTGGAACTTCTCTACCCATTCAATATCGATGTTAGCCCCATGCCTTAATTACATTAGCAAAATTAAGGGTTTTTCCGCTAAGTGCCGAACGGATCATTATTATTTTAATGATTATTAGAGTTTGAGGTTGCTTTGACTTCAATCTCCATCACCCCGCCTTGACATCTCCCAACGCCTTGATGGCATCATCCAACGGGGTGTCCTTATCCAGCCCCATCATGCGCCGCAATCGCCATCGGGCCTGCTTAACCGATTCGGGACGTATCATCAACAAACGCGCAATCTTATTGTTATCCAGCCCCATATAAATGTATGTGGCCAGGCGCACATATGAGTCAGACAAAGTGGGATAAGCGGCATGCAACCGGGACACGAAATCAGGGTTCACCTCCACGAACAATTGCTGGAAAGTGTCCCATTCCTCGCCACCGGCAAGATGCAGCTTAATCAGATTCTCCAGGCGTCCCGCCTCCTGCGCTCCGATAATCCCCTCTTTGCGCATCCCTTCAATCTCTTCACGCAAAGCATCAAGCATATTGTTCTTATCCTCCATGGCAAGCATCACGGCAAGAAGCTGCCGCCGGCTCTTCTCCATTACAAGCCTGCTGTCGCGAACGGCAAGCTGATGCCTTTTCTGCTTGCGGTAAAGCATGAAATAGATGATCCCACCCAACAAAAGCAAAGCAAACAAAGCTGCAACAAAATACAGCCTTACGCGCTGAACCCGTTCATTTTCCCGAGCCATGGCCAGCGAGACCTCACGCACATTGACCAGCCGAAGAACCTCTGACTGTTGGTTCTGAACATAATCCGAATCGGAATACAGCACATATTGCTTCTGGTAATAAAGAGCACTATCTATTTTGCCCTCACGCTCCATTGTCGCGGAATAAGCCGACATAACCAGCCCCTTGTATCCGTAATCATTAATGAAGCTGATGTTACCCATGGCACGACGGCTATATACCACAGCCGAATCAGATTTCCCCACCTCTTCATAATGGCTGCTGATGAAGGCCTCGTATATACCTTGCAAATCACGGTAATCATCATCGTCCTCTACTGTGCGGTAAGCCTTAAGCAACCATTCCACATCATTAGTATAGGCATACAGGTTGCGAAGCACCAGATTATATGCGTTGGCGTCACCAGTGATGTCAGGATTCTTCAAAAGCCCAAGCAACATCGCCTTACCCTCCTCCACATTACCCCGCCGGAACTGAATGTTGGCAACATTTATAGCGTTCTTCGCCACCACCTTGTAATAACCCAAGGCCCTGTTAATCTCGTCAGCCTTATGCATGTAATCAAGACTTTTGTCAAGCTCCCCTATAGGATAGAGGTTTGTAGCGAAATTGATGTAGATGGCAGCCGTCATCGGAGCATCCCCCACTGAATTATAAAACCGCAGCTCCTCGTCTATTTCATGATACGAACGTACACCTTTCGTTTTTGACATCTGACGCAGAAGAGAACGGAACCTGAAGAAATCATACGTATACCGGACGGAATCTATCAGCGGCATGGTCTCCTCCACCATCATCAGTGCGGAATCCCTGTAACCGGCACGCCACAAAACCCGCGCATCCCAATAACAGCATCGCACACGCCTCACATCCCCAGAATCACAACCTTCCGACAAACGCTTGAGCCGCCCGACCTTTCCCCACAGGCTGTCAATCGGAATATAGTTCTGAAAAGCCTGCTCCAGCTCCAATGTGACGGCATCAAAACCAGTCTCCACAGATTCCCAACGGAACGGATCAAGCCGTTTCACGCCCTCACCACATGAAATAAGCAGAACCGAAAAAATTATGGTCAGCAGCAAACTTTTCATGTTCCAAAGGTAACATTTTTCCATGTTATGCGCCAAATAAACCGGTTGTAGACCGCCAGTAGACCGCAATAATTTGCTTTTTTGCCTCCATTATGGCAATTTTGCGAACGACATCACAAGTAAAAATACAACCCTATGAAGAAATTTTACATCGCGATTACATCCGTTTTGCTATGTTCATCGGGAATCATTGCCCAAGAGGCTTCTTACGAGCACCCGACTGCACTGCGTTATGTGGGAACCATAACTGACACCGAACCCAAACCGATTTCCATGTTCACCACACAGAATCCCGTTAACGACGGCGCTTTCCTGTGGATTCCGGCTGAAAATTCTGTGAAATATAACAACACCTCCACAGGTGTGCCCTCGTCGTGGAAATGGGAATCAAACGGCGGTGTTATACAAGACGCCTCACAGCAAAACGCAATTATAGAATATAATAATGTGGGGACTTACAATTTCCCGAAATTGACGGCAAATTATCCCACTGGAAATAGTGATTTCCAACCTAACCTCAAGCTGAAGGTTGGTGGAGTGGCAGAGTTATGCCTCGCCGATTGCCGCGAATGGACAGTGACCTACGGCCTTGGCGTAAATTTCTATGACAACAATAACGGTGCCACAAATGGATGCCTTGGCGGCACAAACAAACTCGACATCGCCGGTGTAGGCAATTTCTACATGATGTCGCTGGAAGAAGGCTTTCTTGACGGCGTGAACGTCTACCTGAAAACAAAACCAACCCGATGGAAAGAGGGCGCAAAAATACGCGTCAGAGTATGGATGGCAGCGCTCGGAGAGAATGACATACAGTTCACCTACATGCCACTTGAAGGAGCTTATGTGAAGTTTGAGGACATCAAGACCGCCGAAGACGGGGTCTGGGTACCGGTTAAAAACGGTGCGGTCATACAAGTGAAATTTGAATCACCCATAGATCTATACGGCAAGCAGCTTCTGTTCATCGACGTGGACGGCTGGAGCAATGACCCCGCAACAGAGGATTTCCATATGCTGATGGACGTCATGCCCAACAAGACGATGGCTCCAGAAGATGCTGCCAACAAACTGGCCCACAACTCTTTTGTTCGCCTGAACGGAGAAAGCGACTACCTGCGCCCGGTAAGCTACTACGGCGGGAACTACGGAAGTTTCATGATTTGTCCCGTTGTCCGTGGCGGAGAAACGCCTGTAGGCTCCATCAACTCGGTCAAAGCATCCGACATCCCCGAACTGGGATGCCGCACAGAAGGTGGTTCAGTAATATTAACCGGTGCTGACGGAACATTCGATGTATTCAACATCGGAGGAACGATTTGCCATTCGGGCGAAATAACCGACGGAAATGCTATTATCCCTGCAAGCACACTGGTTCCGGGCATATATGTAGCCCGCAACGAATCAGGCCAGGCAGTGAAATTCGTCATAAAATAAACCAATCACACATTCAATCAATTATGCATATGAAAGCTATTTCTAAATCTTTGCTTGTCGCGGCAGCATTCTGCCTGACGACATCAGCTTTCGCAGCCGACAATCCTATATGGAAAGCGGTATCTGCAAGTGACAACACGATGTATGCCATAAAGGCCGACGGCACCCTCTGGGGATGGGGAGACAATGAGCTGGGAGAATTGGGACAAGGCTCTGTTGACCAGAAGTCATCGTCCACGCCCCTTCAGCTTGGCACCGACAGCGATTGGAAAGCAGCCTACGGAGCCAGAGGCTGCGGATTTTTCATAAAGGAAAACGGCACGCTGTGGACTGTCGGAGCCAATGAAAAACAAATGTCGGGTGTAGGCGACGGTGTTACCAAACACACTTCATTGGTTCAGGTAGGGACAGATTCCGACTGGGAATCACTGGGGACATCAGTGGCATGGTGCTACACCGTGCTTGGAATAAAGACCGACGGTTCACTTTGGGCATGGGGCAACGGAGAAGAATTCTGTCTTGGACAAGGCGACACCCGCAACAGTGCAGTGCCGATCAGAGTCGGGACCGACAATGACTGGAAGCAAGTGTCTGTAGGAGCCACCCATGTTCTTGCCCTTAAAGACGACGGCTCGTTGTGGGGCTGGGGATTCGCACCCTATTACCAGTTAATGAACGACCAAACTAACGTCAAAGTCCCAACACGCATAGGCACCGATACATGGAAAGCCGTATACGCCATTGACAATGCCTCGTTCGGAGTGAAAGAAGACGGCACATTGTGGGCATGGGGAGACAACCAGCAGAATCTGTTGGGATTTAACACCGACATGAGCGAACTGGAAGAAGGAGCAACCCTGCCAAACATAAAGGTTCCGGCACAAGTGACTGCAATCACCGAGCCGGTGACCGCAATGAGCGGATGCCAGTATGTGCGTGTAGTAATGGCCGGCGGCAAAGTGTTTGCATGGGGCGCCAATGCAAATGGAGCTCTGGGTAACGGCAAAGGTGAAGCCTATGAAGTTGGCAGCAACCAATTCAGCTACACCCCGGTGGAAGTCCTGTTGCCGGAGAACACCACTCCCACCCTATTGACATCAGGACAACGATTCTCCGCCATTCTTGACAGCGAAGGTATGCTCTACGGATGGGGATCCAACCGCTGGGGACAGATGGGGAATTTCGTTGATGACTCCAACATGACGTTCGAGCCGCTCCCAATTCTTATGGGCGTGCCCGCACCTCCCAAACCTGGTGAATACACATTCGATGCAGAAAACATTCCGTCCACTTTGGCCGATGCTGTATCTATAAAGATGACAGGGGAATGGAACACCGCAGCGCTGCAGAAACTATGCCAGGCCATCGGAGCCAACCTCGGATTCCCCCCGGTCGGGAACAACAAACTGGAGACTGTTGACATGTCGGAAGCTTCATTTGCCGAGAACACATCATTCTATGTACCCGCCGGAATGCAGAGTGCAGGCGTGTTCAAAATGTGCAAGGCACTTAAATCAGTAAAATTCCCGGCCAACGCCACAGCATCCAATATAACAAACCTCCAGGGCGCTTTCTGGAACTGCGAGCAGCTCTCGGCATGCGACGTATCGGCATTAACCGGTGTCACCAATCTAAACGATGCATTTTATGCCACAGCCATTACGATGATTGACATGTCGAAATGGGGGAACGTCACCAAAAGCGAAGACGCGTTCGGCAAGTGTTCTCAACTGGCAAGCGTTATCCTTCCAGCCAACTTCACCATCGGAAAATTCCTGTTCAACAGCTGCACGTCTCTGAAACTTGTAGACTGGAGTTTGTATGCAGGTGAGGAAGCCCCGTTCGTATCTACCAACGACAACATTTTCGAAAACCTCACAGAAGAACAGCAGGCTCAAATCACCGTTATGGTGCCGGAAGCCGTATTCGAATCGTTCAAGGCATCTGAAGTATGGCAATATGTAAAACTTGAGGCCGTAGGTCAGCCTGAAGAAGGTGTATACACCATTGACGCCAACACCATCCCGTCCGACCTTAAGGATGCAAGGAAACTGACTTTGACCGGCTATTGGGAAACCCCCAACTTCAAGGCACTGTGCGATGCCCTGGGCAACAACGCTGTGACCACCGGCAATTCCGTTCTGGAAAAAATTGATATGAGCATGGCAGAAATCGCAATAGGGACAAACCTTTCGGCACAGTTCCCCGGCATATTCGGAACCATCGCCAAGGGTATCTTCCAAAATTGCAAGACATTGGCTGAAGTTGTAATGCCGAACGCCTCTCAAGCCGACAATTTCCGCTCATTTGAGCAGGCTTTCTACGGCTGCACATCTCTGACTTCAATAGACATTAGCGGTTGCACCGGTCTCAACCAGACTGCCGGAGCATTCTACGGCTGCACAATGCTGGAAAATGTAATCCTGCCCGCGAACTTCACATTTGCAACAGAGACATTCGACCGTTGCGAGGCTTTGACCCGCATCGACTGGTCGGCATTCGAAGGAACCGAGGCTCCTGCATTCAAGACCAACTCTATCCCCTTGCTCGGCAAAGCCCTCACCATCATCGTGCCGGATGCCGTATTCGATTCATTCAGCACCGCCGCAACCTGGAAGAGCTTCAACATTGTAAAAGCGTCACAGTCATCAGTGAATGCAATAGAAAACGATGCCATTTACAATGGATACCGAACCGTTTACGACTTCAGCGGTCGCCAGGTAACAACACTGGCTCCCGGACAGGATGTCAATACACTCCCTGCGGGCCTTTACATCGTTGCAGGCCGCAAGGTGCTCGTGAAATAAACCCACACCTTTCAAAATCTCATAAATCCGCGCGGGAGCCAGACTTTCCCGCGTGGATTTTTTTTTGTAATTTTGCCTATCCATTAGGTAGGAAGAGAAGCCATAACAGATAAGAATATAACCCAGTGCCGTATACTACTGACCTTCGTAAAATCATCATCGCCTGCATTTGCTGCATGGTGACAACAGCGGCATTCGGGAAACCGTCGTCATCGGAATTTGCAGACACCTTGATGACATTGCCAACAGTTTCCGTGACCTATATCAAAAGCGGCGCGACCCCCAACCGCGACGAGGCCGCAACCACCCTCGGTCAAACGGAAATAGAACGGCTGAACATCGTCAACATAAAACAAGTGAGCGAAGTGGCACCGAATTTCTACATGCCACAATATGGCTCGCGCATGACATCGTCGGTTTATGTCCGTGGCCTCGGCACACGCATTGACCAGCCAGTGGTAGGGCTCAATATCGACAATGTGCCAATCATCAACAAGGATAATTTTGATTTCGACCTCGCTGACATAACCCGTATCGAGATTCTGCGCGGACCGCAAAACATACTTTACGGACGCAACACCATGGGTGGGCTAATCAATATCTACACACTCTCCCCCCTAAGCTTCGAAGGGGTAAAGATACAGGGTGAGTACGGCACACACAACTCCTACAAGGCATCGCTCGGCATATACCGCAGGCTGAAACCACATCTTGGCATGTCGCTGAACATGTATGCCACCGGCACCGACGGAGCCTTCCGCAACGAGGTAAACAACAGCAAAGTAGGCCGCGAGAGGCAATGGAGCGCACGGTGGAAAACACAATGGCGCCCATCGGGGGCATGGACCATCGAAAACACCGCCTCCATTTCGCATTCCACCCAAAACGGTTATCCCTATGAATCGGTGGCCGGCGGCATGATTGCCTATAATGACACATGCTTCTACAAGCGGCTATCGGTGACCGACGGACTGACCGCCAACGGCAAAGCGGGTAACGTGACATTGTCGGGCATAGCAAGCATACAATACATAAACGACAACATGACCCTTGACCAGGATTTCCTGCCTCTTGATTATTTCACACTCACGCAACGCCGCAAGGAATGGGCTGTCACAGGCGATTTCGTAGCCCGCGGGGATGCAGGGAACTCTTACGGATGGCTGGCAGGGGTTTTCGGCTTCGCACGTGCCACCGACATGAACGCACCCGTCACATTTTTCAACCATGGCCTGTCAACCTTGATTGAACAAAACGCCAACGCGATGAACCCCCAATACCCTATCCGTTGGGACCAACGGCAGTTGATGCTCGGCAGCGACTTCGACATGCCCGGGCATGGGGTCTCAATCTATCACGAAAGCAAACTGAATGCAGGGGATTTCGTTTTCACGCTTGGAGTGCGGTGGGATTGGGAAAACGTCGCCATAAAATATCATAGCCACTCGTCATCGACCTATACAATCTATGACCGAACAGGAGAAAGCGAAACAATCTATAAACCGAACATCCCTGTGGAGATTGACGACAAGGGGCATTTGTCCAAATCGTTTTCACAACTCCTTCCCAAGCTTTCAGTGAGCTATGAACTCCCGGCGCAAAGAGGCAACATTTTTATCTCGGCCACAAAGGGATTCAAATCGGGCGGATACAACACCCAGATGTTCAGCGATGTGCTTCAACAGCGCATAATGGGCAAAATGGGACTTGCCGAACGATATAACGTGGACGACATCATAAGCTACGCACCTGAAAAAACATGGAACGGAGAAATTGGCGCTCACCTGTCGCTGTTCAACAGAAAACTGGGAATCGACCTTGCGGCATTCTGGATTGAATGCCGTGACCAACAGCTCACGATGTTCCCTGAAGGGAGCGTCACAGGCCGTGTCATGGCCAATGCCGGGAAATCACGCTCACGCGGCGTGGAGTTGTCTGCCGATGCCAATCTTCCCGCAGGATTCAATCTACGGGCATCCTACGGGTACACCGATGCACGCTTCACGGAGTTTTCCAATGGGAAAAACGATTTTTCAGGCAACCGGGTGCCATATGCCCCCGCCAACACCTTGTTCCTCGGACTCACATATCAGAAATCATTCACTCACCATGCCATCGACATGGTTACGGCCAACATAAACACCCGCGGGTTCGGAAATATCTACTGGGACGAGGCCAACTCGCTTTCCCAACCCTTTTCCATGCTGCTTGCCGCATCCGTGCGAGCCGACATGAGGAACTTCTCGCTGGAAGCCTGGGCCGACAACATAACGTCAACCCGTTATGCCACATTCTATTTCATTTCCATAGGCAATTCATTCCTACAACGTGGCAATCCTTTCTCCTGCGGGCTGACATTCCGTTATACCCTTCCATTTGAATGACAATCCCACAAAGTTGAATCAAAAATTAAAACTTCATGAACAATAATCTCAAACACCTTCTGCGCTATTTCCTCCTGTTCCTCATCGCATTCCCACTGGCCTCATGCGGCGATGACGATGACACAAACGATGAAATCCAGACAATCCCCAGGGAGAATCTATTTGCCGGCACTACAACCACATTCCCGGTTGAAGACCCATCATCGGTCTACGAATCATCAAAATCCACATATATGGTGAC
>WSMN01000010.1 GCA_013316535.1 Muribaculaceae bacterium
AAGCAAGCTTGACGCATTGAAGAAACTGGAATGGACCGACCCTGAGAAGCGTGTGGAACGGACGCTTGAGCGGATGAGGTCTGATTTTCGGCTTAAGGTGTTGCCGCGTCATGTAGAATGTTTCGATAACTCCAATATCCAGGGCACCAATCCTGTGGCGAGTTGCGTCGTGTTCCGTGATGCCAAGCCGTCGAAGAAGGATTACCGTCACTTCAACATAAAGACCGTTGTGGGGCCTGACGACTTTGCCTCGATGAAAGAGGTGCTGACGCGCCGTTATACTCGCATGATGGAGGAGGCTCCCGACGACCTGCCGCAGCTCATTGTTGTCGACGGCGGCAAGGGGCAGCTTAGCGCGGCTGTGGAAGCATTGGATGAAATAGGGCTGCGCGGCACAATCGCCGTTGTGGGCATAGCCAAGCGTCTGGAGGAAATCTATTTCCCGGGCGACAGTGTGCCGCTCTATATCGACAAGAATTCAGAATCGCTGCGTGTTGTGCAGCAGCTGCGCGACGAGGCTCACCGCTTTGGTATCACCCATCACAGAAACCGCCGTTCCAAGGGTGCGATAGTGAGTGAACTGTCGCAGATAAAGGGGATAGGCCCCGGGACGGAGCAAACGCTGCTGTCGCATTTCAAGAGCGTGAAACGCATACGGGAGGCTTCGCTCGATGCTCTTGCAGCTGTTATAGGCCCGGCGAAAGCCCGTCTGGTGCGTGAGCACTTCACTTCGCCTGTCGCCGATGGTCAGTCGCAGGGGTAATTCAGGTTCTCCTGTGCAGGATCCGCAAGCACTTCATTGAGGTAACGCGATGCAGCTTCGCGGGCGCCCTCAAGATTCATGAACGAATAGTTGCCACAGTCGCGCGGGGTGGCTCCGGGGATATCGCCGCTGAAACCGGCGATGAATTCCATGGTGTCGCGCAGCAGGGGGAGGATGTCGCGAGGTTGAAACTCCCCGGCAAGGATAAGGTAGTTGCCGGTGCAGCACCCCATGGGACCCCAGTAGATTACGCGGTCTTTCCAGTCGGCGCGGTTGCGCAGGTAGGTGGCCGCGAGGTGTTCCATAGCGTGCAGGGTTTCGGGCGACAGCGCGGGCTGCCGGTTGGGCTCGGTCATGCGTATGTCGAAGGTGGTTATCGCGTCGCCTGCCGGGGTGACGTCGCGTCGGCTCACATAAACGCCGCGCAGAAGCCGCAGGTGGTCAACTTGGAAGCTTGGTATTTTTTGCATAAGGGAAGTGGGTTGTTAGTTGTTAGTTGTTAGTCGTTAGTTGTTAGTTGTTAGTTGTGAGAAGCAAGAAGCAAAACGTCTAATGGCTAACAACTAATAACTAACAACTAAAGAAGTATCCGGCGCAGGATGCCGAAAGTTGATTGCGGGGCGAGTGACCAGAAGTCGCCGTACTGGTCAAGGTGGTTTTCTACCCCCGGGGTATCGCTGACTACGCGTATGGCAAGAAACGGTACTCCCTTGAGATGGCATACCTGTGCTATGGCACCCGATTCCATGTCGACGGCTATTGCCTCGGGTTGCGTGGCAAGCACGCGGGCAAGGTCGTCGGGGGTTGATACGAACATGTCGCCGGATGCGATAAGCCCTGTTTTCACTTTGGGGTCGATCGTTACGGCATCGATATTGAAGCGGTCTGTGGCACCGGCGAATCTTTCCGGCAATCCTTGCACTTGTCCGCGGGCGTTACCGGGCCCGCACCACACATCGTGATAGGCTACCTCGCGGCCAATCACCACATCGAGCACGTCGGCACCGGCACCTGTACCTCCGGCGATGCCGGTGTTGACTATGGCATCGGGCCGAAAGTTTTCTATCAGTGTCAATGCTCCTACGGCGGCATTGACTTTGCCTATGCCGCATTGTGTGGCAGTAACCTCATTCCCAACTATATGACCTTTATGATAGGTTATTCCGTTGATTTTTTCAGTGGTTGTTCCGACCATCTCCCGCAGTAGCATGTCGAGCTCTACTTGCATGGCCACTATTATGCCGTATTTCATGATTTGTGCTTTACTTTGTGACAAAGTTACGCAATCCCCGCATATTTCCCTTTTGCTAACTCAACAATTTGTTAATTTTGCACATTATAATTGAGAGAAGAAGTGAGAAGCAAGAAGTGAGAAGTCAGAAAAGAAGCACAACTTCTAACAACTAAAAACTAACGACTAACAACTAAAAACTAACAACTTAAAATGATATGTCCAATAAAGGTAATGCATTGATTTCCCTGATTGTGCTGGCGCTGGGTGTGGTTTTCATCTGGCTGTGCAACAGGGCTGATTTTCTTCATAGTGTGGTGATGTTGTGCGGGGTGGCGTTTGTGCTGCCCGCTGTCATCAGTCTGTTGTCGATGTTTCTGGTTAGCAAGGACAACCGCCGATCGGCAGGAGCGAGAATGATTCAGATGATTTGCGGGGTGGGTGGCCTTGGCCTCGGTGCCTGCATCCTGCTGATGCCCGACACATTCCGGCCGTTGCTGGTTTACCTTTTTGCCGCGTTGCTCATCGTTGGGGGTGCGTTGCAGATATTCCTTGTGTCGCACAAATCGCGTCAGGTGGCTTATCCGGGATGGCTCCTTGTCGCACCTATTCTGGTTTTGGTTGCCGGGGTTGTGATGGTCAGCTTTGAATCGTTCCGGCACATGGAATACGAGAAATGGGTTGTCCTGATAACAGGTTGTGCCTTCGTTGCCTATGGTCTGAACGGAATCATCATATCGATAATCCACTACAATGGGATACGTGCCATTAACAGGCTCGCAGCCATGCCTGCGGCTCCCGTGCAGCCGGAAGTTGCAAAGGTCGCGGAGCCGGCAGATGTGTCGGAGGCGGTTGTTGCAGGGCCTGTTTCAACGGTTGGCGCGGACAGGCTCGATTCCGAACCGTCGGCGGATGTAGAGCGCGATTAGGTCGCATATGTCCTCCATGCGGAGGATTGACGAATCAAACGTCAGGTCGTAGGAGGCTGCATCCCCCCATTTTTTGTCGGTGTAGAAGTTATAGTAGGCGGCTCGTAGTTTGTCGGTTTTACAAGCAAGCGTGCGGGCCTCTTTTTCATGGTTCTTGTCGGCACGTCCCATGATGCGCTTCACGCGATCTTCCATGGGTGCATGTACAAACAGGGAGACCTTTGCTACCGGGTGGTTGCGGAGCACATAGTCGGCGGAGCGTCCCACGATTACGCATGGCCGTGTATCGGCCAGATGGGTCATCACGTTGGCGAGCGAATTGTAAATCGAATCGGTGGTCATGGCCGTGCCGTTATACCACGGCAGCTGCCCGTATCCCATCGAAAACGTAAGTGAACTGCCCATGAGGCTTGGCATCCGCTCGTCGTTGCGCTCGAACAGCTCGGGTGAAAGCCCGGCGTGTTGCGCGGCTTCCAGCAGCAGCCTCTTGTCGTAGTATTCTATGCCGAAACGCTCGGCAATCATTTTGCCGAGTTCGCGGCCTCCGCTGCCGAATTGTCGTCCTATCGTGATGATGAAATTGCTTTGGCTGTCCGGTTGTTTGTTTCCCATGGTATCTGCTGTTATATGGATTTTGTTTAATTTGTTGTGAAGCCGTGGGCTTGGAAAAGGTCGAAATCCTCGTCCATTTGGTTTCCCACGGTGGTGAGCATGTCGCCCACGAGCGCGCCGTTCATGCCGCCGCGCAGGATGCGCGCGGTGGCTTCTTTGCTTAGCCTGGCTCTTCCTCCGGCGAATCGCAATGTCAATGCCGGGGCTATGAACCGCATTAGAGCCACTGTGAGTATCACCTCTCTTTCGCCAATCAGTGGTGTTCCTTCCAACGGCGTGCCTGCGATGGGGTTCAGCAGGTTCACGGGTATGGAGACCGCACCGGCCTCACGTGCCTCTTCGGTCATTTCAAGGCGTTGGCGCAAAGTTTCTCCCATGCCTATGATGCCCCCGGAGCATACCTCCATTCCCACTTCACGTGCCAGCCTGATGGTGCGCAGTTTGTCCTGGCGGGTGTGGGATGTGCAAAGCTCCGGGAAATATGTGGCCGAAGTCTCGATGTTGCAGTGGTAACGGCGTATGCCTGCGTCGTACAATGCCTGTAGCTCCTCGCGGTTGAGTAGCCCCATGGAAGCGCAGAACTGTATGCCTGATTTTTCACGGGCGCGGCGGTAGAGGCCGCAGAATCTGCGCAAGTCCTTCATCGGGACCTTGCGGCCTGAACATACGATGGAGAGCCGTTTCACTCCGCGTGAGGTGAAGCGTTCGAGAGAGGTGAAAAATTCGTCTTCATTGATGAAGTCGTATTCCATGCAGCCGGTGTGATGTCCGGCGGCCTGGGCACACCATTTGCAATTCTCGGTGCATCGCCCGGATCGTCCGTTGACAATTGAGCATGTGTCGATTGCATCGCCGGTCAGAGCCTTCCGCACATCATTGGCGGCATCGCAGATGGCATTGAGGTTTGCCTCGGCCTCGGCGAAAGGCAAGCCGTCCTCTTTTATCGACGTGAATGCAGCCAAGGTCATGCAGTCGTCGATTGTGGCCGGTTTCCCGGCAAGTGCTTCCCCTTTTATTTTTTCCAACAAATTTTTCATCTGAATTTTTTCTGACTTGCGTTTTGGTTAGTGCAAAATTATAATATTTTTGGATTGGATTGTTCAGGAACGGCTGATTTTATCGTGTGGCAGCAAAATTTGTGACAATGTTTTTGCCGTTTCGGGGAAAAGCACTAACTTTGTGGCCGGGTAAGTCCTACACGGCCAGCTCCCCCTGAACTCCGCCAGGTCTTGATCGAAGCAACGGTAGGGGGTTGTAGCGGCGCGATGTAGTCAGCTTACCCTTTTTTGTACCCCTACATGAGCCAAAACCTGGTAACAACGGCAGTAGAGACGGCATTCATGCCGTCTTGTAACTTGGCACCCTTTCAATGTTTATAGATAAAAGACGCCATTCATGGCGTCTATACCGGTGGCACATACCGTTGTGTGTATGGGATTTTGATAGCCGCTTTTTATATTGCTCCAGAAAACGGCAAGCGTCGATAGTCCAGGTTGACAGGGCTGTCGGCGCTTGCGCTTGTATAGAGGGGTTTGTTTGGGAGTTGTTACGGGAATGGCAGTGCTATTCCCGGTGTGGCGTCAGTCCATCATGTCAACCGGTATGGCGACTATGCGGAGGTTGTTGCCACGCACGAAATCAACGATTTCGGAGCGGATTTCCGATGGCTCGATGTCGGCTTCTATACGCTGGAGGGCGTTGTAGACCGATATGCCGCTCTGATAGATGTTGCGGTAGGCTTTGGCGATGTCGTCAATCTGCGCATCGGTGAATCCGTGCTTACGCATCACGAATGCGTTCACGCCGTAGTATGCCGCAGGGTTGTGGGCGATGATGATGTATGGCGGCACGTTGCCGGCGATGCGGCAGCCACCCTTTATCATGTTCCACTTGCCTATCCTGGAGTCCTCGTGGACGATGCAGTTCGATGACAGGATGCAGCATTCGTCCACATCGCAGTCACCTGCCATGGTCACACCGTTGCCGAGCACGCATTTCCCTTTTATGTGGGAGTCGTGGCCTATGTGGCATTTGGCCATGATGAAGTTGTCGTTGCCTATGCGTGTGCCACCCTCGGTTCTGATGCCTCGGTTGATGATTACATTCTCCCTGATGGTGTTGTTGTCGCCGATATAGAGGAATGTCTTTTCACCTTTCCAGCGGAAGTCCTGCGGGTCAGCGCCTATGATTGCAGCCTGATAGATGCGGTTGTCGCGTCCCATACGGGTGCCGTTGAGCACGGAGGCATAGGGCATGATTTCACATCCGTCGCCAATTTCCACGTCTTTGTCGATGAACGCGAAAGGATGTATCGTTACGTTGTCGCCGATTTTTGCCGACGGGTCAACGTGTGCCAATGGACTTATCATATCTTATGGTATTTGAAGTAGGTAACTGTTTTATCGTCCGCCGCCGAGGCTCTGGTAGAGGTTGATGAGTGCCTGCTGGCGCGACAGTTCGTTGGAGAGCAGGCTCATCTGGGCGTTCAGAAGGCTCGATTGTGCGGTGAGCACTTCGAGGTAGGTTGTCTTGCCGTCGTAGGCGAGCAGGAGGTTTGTGGCTTCCACGGCCTCCTCGAGGTTCTTGACCTGCTCGGTCAGGAATGCGGTCTTTTCGGTGCAGTTCTCCAGTGCCACGCAGTAGTTGTTGACTTCAGCTGCGGCGCTAAGGAGCGTGTGCTCGAATGAGTTCATCGCCTGCTGTTGCTGTGCCTTGGCACCCTTGAGGCGTGCGATGTTCTGTCCGCGCGAGAACAGCGGTGCCGTCAGCGAACCTGCAAGCTGGATGAACCAGTCGCCGGGGTTCTTGATGAAGGTGCCGAGAAGGTTGGTGAACCCGCCGTTGGAGGTGATGGTTATGCCGGGGTAGAAGGCGGCGCGGGCACTGTTGGTGGCATAGTAGGCCGCGGCAAGACCCTCCTCTGCGGCACGCACGTCGGGGCGCATGGCAAGTTCGCGCATGGCGATGCCGTCACGCAGGATCTGCGGGGCTTCCATTCGTGCCGATGCGGGTATTTCCCACATTGCGGGTGCCTCGTTGAGCAGCAGGGAGAATGTATTGTTGGCCTGTGTGAGGGCTGTCTCGAGGTCGGTTATGGAGGCAAGAATCGACCAGTATTGTGCCTGGCTCTGAACCACTGCGGCCTGGTTCACACGGCCGGCTTCCTTGTAGTCCTTCATTATCTCCACGTTCTTGGCCCATATCTCTGACGTTTCCTTGCTTATGGCGAGCTGGGCGTTGAGGGTGGCAATGGTGTAGTAGCATGTGGCCACACCGGTGATTATCTGCGAGCGGGCGGCCTGCAGGTAGTCCTCCTGCATACGTACAGCCGCTCCGGCGGCACGTTTGTTGTTGAGGATTTTGCCGAACACGTCGATTTCCCAGCTGATGGCCATGGGGATGGTGTAGTTCCAGCTCCCTGTGAAGCCGCTGCCGGCATAGGATGCTCCTGCGCCGGTGGCGTTGATGGCCACTGCGGGGAGGTAGCTCAGCTTGGCGCCGAGCAGGTTGGCACGCGCCACGTCGACGTTTAGACGTGCGTTCTCAAGGTTCACGTTGTTGGTCAGGGCGCGGTTGATGTAGTCCTGCAGAAGGGGGTCGGTGAACACCTGCTGCCATGTGAGGTTGCCGTAGGCCGTGCTGTCGGGTGCCGACTCCTTGGCCTCCACGTACTCCTTGGTGAGAGCCGTGTCCTGCGGCATGTTGAATTTGTTGTATATGTGGCACGAGGAGAGCATGGTCACGCCAATGGCGGTGACCACACTCAATCGTGCTATGTTGCTGAATTTCATTGTTAAAATCAGAATTTAGCGTGAATATTGCTCAATTTCGCTCTCGATGCCTTCGTTGTCGGTGTCTTTCCATTTGATTGGGGTGATCTTCTCCTGGATTATCTGGAATGCCACGAACAGGGCGGGCACGATGAAAATCTGGAGAATCATACCGATGAGCATACCTCCGATGGAGCCTACGCCGAGGGCGCGGTTACCGTTGGCACCTACGCCGGAGGCGAACATCATGGGCAGAAGACCGATGATGAGGGCGAGCGAGGTCATGAGGATTGGTCGCAGACGGGCTGTGGCACCGGCGATGGCCGCGTTGACAATCGACATGCCCGTGCGGCGGCGTTCAAGCGCGAACTCGATGATAAGGATGGCGTTCTTGGCGAGAAGGCCGATGAGCATGATGAGCGAAATCTGGAGGTAGATGTTGTTGGAGATGTCGAACATCTTGGCGAAGATGAACGAACCCATCAGGCCGAACGGAATCGAGAGGATAACGCCCCAGGGGATGATGTAGCTCTCGTATTGAGCCGACAGCAACAGGTAGACGAACAGGAGGCAGAGGCCGAAGATAATGGCGGTGGTGTTGGAGGAGCTGTCGCCCTCTTCACGTGTCATACCCGCGTATTCGTAGCCGTAACCGGCGGGGAGAGTCTGCTGTGCCACCCGTTCGATGGCAGCGAGTGCCTGGCCCGACGAGAATCCTGCTGCGGGGTTACCTGTAACGGAGATTGACTGGAACAGGTTGAAGCGGTTCAGGAGGTCGGGGCCGTAGACCTTCTCAAGGGTCACGAAGTTCTCGAGCGAGGCCATGGAGCCGTTGGCCGAGCGTACCTTGATGTTCTTGAGTGTCTCGGGGCTTACACGCGATTCCGGGGGAGCCTGCATCATCACACGGTAAATCTTACCGAAGCGGTTGAAGTTCGAAACGTACATAGAGCCGTAGTATCCCTGGAGGGTGGAGAGGATGCCTGATGTGGAAAGTCCGGCTTTCTGTGCCTTGGCCGCGTCGATGTCAATTTTGTACTGCGGGAAGGTGGGGTTGAAGGTGGTGTAGGCCATCTGGATTTCGGGCTGCTGGTTGAGTTGTGCCAGGAAGCCCTGCACCACGGTGAAGAACTGGTTGATATCGCCGCCGGTCTTGTCCTGCATCTTAAGCTCGAAACCGTTGGTGGCTGAATAACCTGTAATCATAGGTGGTGCGAATGCAATCACGCGTCCGTCCTTGATGCCTTGTGCGGCCATGCCGTAGACCATTCCGAGGATGGCGTCGACATTTTCGGTTTTCTTGTCGCGCAGGCTCCAGTCCTTGAGCTTGACGATGAATGTTCCGTAGGTGGGTCCTGCACCGGCGATGAACGAGTAGCCCACGATTTTCTGTGCGTATTCCACTGAAGGAATGTTAAGGAGCATATGGTCCACCTGGTCCATAACCTCGACGGTGCGTTCCTGCGATGTGCCCGGAGGCATGTCAACCATGACGAAGAATGTGCCGGTGTCCTCGTTGGGGACGAGGGCGGTCGGGGTGGTGCTCATGAGCCACACAAGGATGGCTATGGACGCGGCCACGATTCCGGCGGATGTTATCTTGTGGCGGATGAAGAACGATGTGAACTTGTTGTAGCCTCCGAGGATGCGGTTGAAGAGCTTCTCAAACGCTTTTTTGAACGACTGCGTGAAGAGTCCCCACACCGTAAGCACGGCGCAAAGGATGGCCACTACACCTTGGATTACGGTGGGGAAGTCGAACCATCCCATCACCATGAATGTGATTGTGGCGGCGAGCATCAGCAGGGTTCCGAGCGGGAGCCAGAGTGTTTCCCATTTGCTTAACATGGCATCTCCTGCTGCCTTGTAGGCATCTCCCATGCGTTTGCCGAGGTTGTCGTGCGAGCCGTCGGCCTTGTGGGGCTTGAGGAACACGGCGCAGAGGGCGGGGGAGAGGGTGAGAGCGTTCAGAGCCGAGAAACCGATGGCGATTGCCATGGTGAGGCCGAACTGCTGGTAGAAGATACCGGAGGTTCCGGGCATGAACGACACGGGGATGAACACAAGCATCATTACAAGGGTGATGGAGATGATGGCGGTGCCGATTTCGCTCATGGCGTCGATAGCCGCCTTGCGTGCGCTCTTATAGCCTGCATCGAGCTTGGCGTGCACCGCCTCGACGACGACGATTGCGTCGTCCACCACAATGGCGATGGCAAGCACGAGGGCGGAGAGGGTGATGAGGTTGACGGAGAACCCGATGAGCTTCATCACGAAGAACGTGCCGACGAGTGCCACGGGGATGGCGATGGCGGGGATGATTGTGGAGCGGAGGTCGCTAAGGAACACATACACCACAAAGAACACCAGGATGAACGCCTCGATGAGGGTGGAGATTACTTTATGTATGGAGGCATAAAGGAAGTCGTTGTTGTTCATCGGCACGGCGAAGGCAAGACCCTTGGGGAGGTCTTTTTTCATGATTTCAACCTGCTCCAGACAGTCGTTGATGATTTCCGTGGCGTTGGAGCCTGCGGTCTGGAACACGATGGCCATGGTTCCCGGCTTGCCGTTGAGCGACGAGGAGTAATCGTAGGTCACTTTCCCAAGTTCCACGTCGGCGATATCCTTGAGGTAAAGCACATCGCCGTTGGCACTGGTGCGCACAACGATGTTCTCGAATTCCTCGGGGGTCTCGTAGCGTCCGCGATACTTCATGGTGTACTGGAACGACTGGTTGCCCTGTGCTCCGAACGAACCGGGGGCTGCCTCGATGTTCTGGTCCTTAAGTGCCGCCGCGATGTCGGTCGGGGTCAGCCCGTACTGGGCCATCACTTCAGGCTTGATCCACACACGCATTGAGTAATCGCCGCCGAAGCTCATCACGTCGCCCACGCCTTTTACACGCTGCAAAACGGGGATGACGTTGATTTTCATGTAGTTGTCGAGAAATTCAAGGTCGTAGTCGGGTGAGTTGCTATAGAGAGCGACACCCACCAGCATAGAGCTTTGACGTTTTTGTGTGAGCACACCCACCTGTGTTACTTCGGCGGGGAGGAGGTTCTGGGCTTTGGCCACGCGGTTCTGCACATCGACTGCGGCCATATCGGGGTCGAAGCCTTGCTCGAAGTGGACGTTGATTGTGGCTGAACCGGTGTTGGTGGCTGTCGATTCGATGTAGGTCATCCCCTCAGCACCGTTGATTGATTCCTCAAGGGGGGCAATCACGGAGTTGAGCACGGCCTGTGCGTTGGCGCCGTTGTAGGAGGTTGTCACCGAGATTGTCGGCGGCGCGATGTCGGGATACTGGGTCACAGGCAGGGAGCCGAGGCCTATCAATCCCAACAGCACGATGAATATCGAGATAACCGTCGATAGCACCGGGCGGTTAATAAAAGTGTCTAATTTCATGTCTGATATTGACTTGTGTCGAATGAAATTTAATAATTGTGTTTGTTGTCAGCGGCGGGGCGTGACGGCCGTTTTTACTGCTGTGCCTGCTGTGCTTGTGCTGCTGCGGCCTGTGCTGCGCGCGCTGCTGCATCAACGGGGTTGATTGGCATGTTGTCGCGCACCTTTGTGCCGACACCCTCAACCACCACACGCTGTCCGGGGTTCAGGCCGGAAGTCACGATGAACTGCTTGCCGTCGTTTTCGGGAGCCACGGTCACAGCAGTGGAAACGGTCATGTTGGAATCGTTGACCACATAGACGAACCGGCGATCCTGAATCTCGAAAGTAGATTTCTGCGGTATCAGAATCACATTCTCCTTGTGGTTGGGGATGAGGATCTGGCCTGTGGAGCCGCTGCGGAGCATCCCGTTGTCGTTTTTGAAGCGGGCGCGCACGTTGGCCGAACCGGTTGATTTGTCAATCACGCCCGACACTGTGGCAACCTTGCCCGTTTCGGGATAGATGGTGCCGTCGGCAAGCTGGAGCTGCACGGGGGGCATCTGTGCGATGGCTTGGTTGAGTGTCTTGCCGTCCTTGGTGAGTTCAAGGATGTCTTTCTCGTTGAGCGAGAAGTAGGCATATATGTCGGAATTGTCGCTCAATGTGGTAAGGGGCGTTGCCATTGAGGGCGATGCCAGCGAGCCTTCGCGGTTTAGGATTGAACCGACGAATCCGTTGGAGGGTGCTGTCACCACTGTGTAGCTAAGGTTCTTGCGGGCGGTGGTGAGGGCTGCATTGGCTTGTGCCAGTTGTGCCTCGGCCTGTGCCAGCGAGTTCTTTGCCAGCTGGTTTTCGTATTCGCTGATGATGTTCTTGTCGAAAAGCCGCTGCTTGTTGGCTGCGGTTAATTTTGCGGTCTCAAGGGCTGTGCGTGCCGAGTTTACGGCTGCATTGGCTTGGTCGACAGCGGCCTGGTACTGCACCTGGTCGAGTGTGAACAGGGGCTGGCCTTTGGTTACGTACTGGCCTTCGTCCACATTGACTTTTGTGATGAAGCCCGACACGAAGGGACGTACATCCACATCGGTCTTGCCCTTGATTGTGGCGGAATAGCTGCTGTTGAGGTCGGAGTTGCCGGCTTCTACGGTTATGACACCGATTTCGGGTGCCATGGCACCCGGCATCTGCTGCTGGGCTTTGTTTCCGCACGATGTGAAAGTGAAAACGGTCGCCGACACGGCTGCCAGAGCCGCCAGCGAGTGCACTTTTCGATTCTTCATTACTTTTTCTATTTAAAAACCTTTAATGTTGTTTCTTTTTTACGCATGGTGAACCATCGTTCCACTCAACGGCGGAAGTAGGCGGCACATGGTGGCATCCCTGCCGCGTGCCTGTGGTTCGTTATTGGAAATCTGATAGATGACAATTCACCGTGTTTGATTCTTGGTGCAAAATTACTTTGTTTTGGGCGAACCAAAATATGATAAATATCATATCTGCTTTTATTTTAACATAGATTAATCACTACCCCCCCCATTCATTAACAACAATTATGGTTCGCAGATGGTTGTGCAGAGTTCGTGTCTCGTTTTTCGGTGAAAAACGCCGGGCGTGCCAAGTTGTTTGGCGCGCCCGGCGGGGAGATGTGTCTGTGCGGTGTTGTTGCCGTTATGTTACCTTACTACGACTTTTGAGATTCTGCTGCCGGCGGTCACTACATAGACCCCGGGCTGCAGGTGTATGCGCACCACGGGTTCGGCATCGGCCATGCCGGCGGTGCGTCCGTCTATGCCGTTTACGGTGACGGTGCCTTCATTAAGGCCGGTGACAACCACCATCCCCTTGACTGCCTTGATGGAGATTCCGTCGGTGCTGTTGATTCCGTCGATGCCCGATACCTGGAGTCTTGCTGCGTTGGAGGGTGCTGACTCCCCTTTGTCGTATACGGTGGTTACAACGTAGGTGTAGTCACGTCCGGGCACGGTGGTGGCATCAGTGTAGTTTGTCTCTGTCACCGGCTGGGAGTTGATTTTGGTTCCGTTGCGGTAGATGTTGTAGCCCACGGTCTGGAGCTGTGCGGGCTGTCCGTCGGCAGGTATGAATGTCACGTCATCGATGAATGCGAAGTATCTGTCGGTGGAGCGGCTGCGGATTGCGGCGTACTTCGTCCCTGCGGGGAGTTTGAAACGGTATTGCTTCCAGGTGGTGGGGAGGTCGACGAGGGTGCCCACCGGTGTGAAGTCGTCGATGTTGGAGGTGGACGGTGATGCGAGCACCTCGATGGTCTCGAGGTATTTTGGGTCGAAGCTCTTGGCATAGAACGACAGTGCCTGGGGATAGGTGCCGCAGATCATGGGTGTGATTGCCCAGTCGTCGCTCTGTACCGGGGTGCTTCCGCGCTGCACATATTCGGCTGCTATGAATTTGGTGCCGGAACGAGCCGCCCAGCGGTCGATGCCATCAGAGAATCCTGCCCAGGTGTTGTCGACGATGAACCACGACTGCAGCCCGGTGCAGGGGAAGTTGGGTGTATTGATGCCCCCTACCGGCGTCTTGTCGATGTCGAGGAATTTCCACCCGTCCACGCTGTTGCCCCAGCTTTCTGCTGCATCGAACGTCTCTGTGTAGGGTTCGGGGGCGGCTGTCGACATATTGGGCGTGCTCCATGTGAGTTCGGCGCTGCTGCCGGCAGATGCTGCCGTGAGGTCGGTCACGGTGGGCACTGCGGGTGCGATGTTGCCGACTGTCACGGTCTCGGATGTGTTGTCGGCCTCAATCATGTCGATGTCGCACATGATTACGGCATGGTATTTCACGTCTTCGCCATGGATTGCCTCGAGTGTCTGCTCGAAAACTACGGTTTTGCTTTCGTTGGGTTCGATGCGGCCGCATTCGATATAGTCGGCCGGTTCGTCGTCACGCCATAGTTCGGCGGTGTAGGACTGGATTGCATTCTCGCCCGTGTTGGTGACGATGAGGCTGATTTCAAACGGCTTGCCGTTGTCGGCCACGTTCGGGGCGGTGAGCCTTGTAGCCGTCAGGTTGTTCTCTACGTTGCTTGCCACCCGCAGGTTGTCGAGGAAGTAGCCTGCCAGGCCGGGGTTCTTGGGCACGATGCGGAAAATCACCGATTGACCTTCGTAGTCGTTGAGGGGCACGAGCACTTTGTTCCACTGGTTGGCGGGGCCTGTCTCGGCAACGATGTCCTCCTGGATAGTGACGAATCCGCGCCCGTCGCCGTTGTCAACCTCAAGCGCAAACGAGTTGGGGTAGATTGTGCCGGAGGTGTAGTTGTAAGTATAATAGGAGAATGCCGGGTTGTTGAGTCCCTCGAGGTTGATTTTGCCTGTCACCAATGCCGTCAGGTCGCCGTAGCATTCCAGGAATGCGAAGCCGCCGTCCTCATCCTGCGGGGTTACGCCCCAATCGTGGGTGGGAATGAACTGCCAGGGTTCCTGGCCTTTGATGTAGTTGTAACCGAAGATGGACGAAACGGAGCCGTTTTTGAACGATTCTGCCCACGGTGTGGTGTAGGCCATGCCGACGGGTTTGTAGGCGGTGGCAGCCATCTTGTCGGACTCACCGCCGGCTGTCACTGCATAGACTGCGAACTGGCAGAATGCCTGTTCCCCTTCGGGCACGGCCTGGAGGGTGACTGATGTTTCGGTCAGTTTGTCGGCAACGGTGTTGTACTGGCGGTCGATAACGCGGTAGGTCACGGCATCGGGGCTGAAGGTGTTGCCCTCGACATCGGTGGTGACCGCATCCCACGAGATGGTCACCTTGCCTGTGTTGCCATCCTCAATCATGAGTGCGTTTTCGGGGGCTACCGGTTTGCGTGCGCCTATGAGCACCTCGGCTTCGGCAGCCGGGCTTTCTCCGTAGGAATTGTGAGCCACGGCGGCATAGAGGTGTGTGCCTGTGGTCAGGTTATCGGCCTGGTCGGTGAACGATGTTTCCTCGTTGGCTGCGATGCCTGTGGTGATGGTGGCTATCACTGTGCCGTCGCGAAGAATTTCAATTTTCGTGCAGGCGGCGTCCCCTTCCAGCGGGTCACCGGCCATGGTTGTGGAGGGGGCGTTGAAGGTGATTGTTGCCTGTCGGGTGCCGTCCACCGGTGATGTCACCTTGAAATTGGCAGGGGCGGCGGGGGCGGCTGCGGTCAGCCCTTCGCCAATCGAGAGGCCGGTCACATTAAGGGTATTGGATTTCCCTTGGGTGGTGCCGTGGATGCCGATGTAGATTTTGCCACTCTCATTGGCTGCGATTTCGCCGCTGTATTGCACCGGGGTGGTGCTTTTCACGGAAGTGGAGGCTATAACGGTGTTGGTCATTGCTTCGACGGTGGGTTCGGTTCCCCACATCACCTCAAATGATTCTTCATAGTAGCTGGAGGTCTTGACGGTGATTGTTACGGGATAAGATGTGCCTTTGCGGGCGTTCACCGCCGGGGTGATTGCCCAGTCGTCGAAGCCCTTGCTGCCGTAGAGCTGGAGGGCCTTGTCGTAGCTGGAGAATTTCCAGGGGGTGGCATCGTCGTTGGCGTCAATTATTGTCCAGCCTGCGGTGGAGGTGGATGCGGTAAAGGTGCATTCGGCGGGAGGGGTGATCGGGCCGAGAGTTATCACCGGTGATTTCAGCGGCGCGGATGTGAGGCCGTTGACGGTGGCGGTCACCGTGTAGTGGTAGTCGGTGCGCACCTCGGGGCTGGGCAGCTCGTCGTTGACGGTGCGGTCGGTGGTGGCATCGGCTATAATTTTCATGTCGGGGTGGCGGGTAACCGTGTAGGTGGCGGAGCTGTAGTCGATATTTCCGCCGTTGGCACCTGTGGAGGAGACGCTGGACCACTGCAGTTTGACCTGCGAACCATTGATGGTGGCGGCGAGGTTGCCCGACATGCGTGGTGTGTCTGTGCCTACGAATTTATGTGCGCCGGTTTCTTCCGACTCTCCAGCCTCGTTGGATGTGGTAACGGTGAAATAGTAGCTGTCGGTCGCATCAACGGTCACCGGGGCCTGCACCGTCTTGCGGGGGAGGCATTCGCCGGTGGCGATTACCTTGCCGTTGGCGCGGATGGTGTAGGTGAGGTCTTCCTCTGTGGGGAGGGCGGTGCCACCTTTGGTTGACGAGGGCGCGTAGAAGCGTATTGTGCCTGTGAGTGACGCGCCCGAGAACGACGGTGTGATTGACGACACCTTGGAGGGTGCTTCAGCCGGTACGTTTTTGGGTGCGCGCGGGATATACATGCCGCAGAGCTGTTCCTCGTTGAGCAGGTCGTAGGCTTTTGTTGCCGTTGCTGTGGCAAGGTCCACCTTGTAGAGACCATAATCGGTGTCGTTGCACACCGACCAGTACATGATGTCGGTGGCGGGGTCGATGGTTGCGTCGCCCAGATAAGCGGCCTCTATGCCTGTGGAACCGACGAGGGTCTGTTCGCCCGTGAACAGGTCAACCTTGTATAGGTCGCCGTTGCGTTCGATGGCGTAGAGTGTATTGTCGGATGAGAACGCGCATCCGCTCCAGGGACGTTCGATGGGCGCTATCACTTTCGACGGACGGAAATAGGAGTAATCCCATTTCACGAAGTTGTAGCCGTTGCGGTCAGCGTTGATGAAACAGCCGTATGCTTCGTCACGGGCTTCGCTGTAGGCTATGGTGGTGGCCACATAGTCAATCTGGCCGGTGAATTCGTCGTATGCCTGCCATGTGGAGGTGTCGTAGCTCACGGTTTTGATTTCCTCGAAGCCCATGGCTTGCTGGTAGCGGGTGAAATAGTAGTATCCCTTTGCTTCGAATCCGCCGCCGGTGGCGAGGATTCCGCGGTCAATCGACAGTTGTGTGGGCTTCCACTCGTTAAGTTCATATGCCCACATGCCCAGGATGTTGCTGGGGTAGACTATGCTGGCGTGAATCTGTGGTGCCAAGGCTTCGGATTTCAATGCCAGTTGCCCTTGGTGGCGTGTCCCGGTGGTTGCGGCGGGAGCTCCAGAGGCGAATGTCTGTGCGGGTGTCTCCCTGATTCCGAGCAGTTCGCCAAGCGTTTTGGGTGCCAGGGGCGCGGCGGTTGTATCATGTGGCCAACATAATGCAACTACCCCCCCCATGAGTGTAAAAATCTTTTTCATTATAAGGGTGATTGATTATAAATTGTAATGGTATTAAAATAATATAATTTCTGTTTAAAAGACACTCGGTTTTAGTAGGGCTAATCAGATGTCGATATGCCACAAAGTTAGTGGATTTGGTTGCATTTGACAAGTAAAAAGCTGGTTAAATTGTCTGTTGAATATGGAATGTGTTTTGTTTTATGGTATTTTGAGCAATGTGTAACGTTAATGCAATGTTGTGAATATATTAAATATGGTTAATCGGGTGTATTTTTATGGCCAAAAACTATGTTGTAAAACATAAAATCTGTAACTTTGCATCAGTTTTTCATGGTATTAGATTTAAGGTAAGAAGATTATTCGTCGGGACGACGAGTAATTTTTTTTTTATGTCTGCCCGGCTCAATTCACGGGGATGTGCCACCGGGCGGTAGAGACGCCATTCATGGTGTCTTGTATCGATATGATTATCGTAAACGTTAAGGTATTCCGAATTGCAAGACTCGTTGCATCATTGGTGCCAGCGGGATGGTGTGCAAGGGCTTATAAGAGAATCGGCGTGTCAAAATCTTGGATTTTGACACGCCGATTAAGCTGTGGGTTATGTGTTGTTTGTATGACGGGGGTTATTTCTTTGCTGCCTCATCCTTGGCGGGCGCGGCTTTTTTGTACTGCGCGTTGAGGCCTTCGATAATATCGCCGGTGATGTCGAGCGCGGGGTTGAACAGCTCGCCGGGGGCGTAGAGTATTATCGCGTCGTAGTGGCGGGTCTTGTTGTATTCGGCCAGGAAGTTGTTGAGCGAATCGATGAATTCTTCCTGCTGGCGCAATGCTTCCTCCTGTGCGCGCGCCTGGAGCGAACCCAGGTAGTTTTGTGCGGCCTGTTGCTTTTTGTTCAGCTCGGCCATATCGGCGTTGTAGGAAGCTTCGGAGAGGTAGCCGTTGTTCTGCATCTTCTGCTGGATGCTGGATGCAAGACGGTTGAGTTCCCCCTCGCGTGAACGCTGGGCGTTCTGAAGCTCTGTCATGGTGCGCAGGTTGGCCTCGTTGAAAGTCTTGACAAGCTCGTAGTTGGCCATCACGGAGTCCATGTTGTAGTAGCGGATGTTGGTGGAGGGCTCGAATGATTCGCTTTCCACTTTCACGGCTTTCTTTGCGGGGGCTTCCGATGCATCGGTTGCAGCCTGCTTTTCGGAACATGCGGTGGCAAGAGCCAGCATTGCGACCGAAAGGGCAGAAATTGCTGTTTTTTTCATTGGTTTGAAAGGTTGTTATTTCTTTTTTTATGTTTTTTCTTCTTGAGGGCAGGGAGGTCATGTGCGTGTCCCGAAGGGAATTTGCCTCCTTTTACGAAAAGCACTTTAACACCGAGAAGCACCACTGCAATAGCGACCAATATTAATGTAGGCAGCAATAATTTCATGGGTTCGCTTGTTAATTCACCGCAAATATATGAAAGTTAGCTTAGATTTTGGCTATATGTAAATTTTATTTTGTAACTTAGGCGGGAAGAAAGGAACGATTTAACACATTTTTCCATTCTCAAACTTATTTTAAAGCCGCTGTAGGCGGTACAGATTGTTTATTAGTAACGGAAAGATGTCTGGGGCAATCAGGCGTTTTTCACAAACCCATTATAGAATCCCTATGCAAGTAAAAGACCTTCAGCCCAAGGCTGTTTTCGAGATTTTCGATGAAATCACGAAAATCCCCCGTCCCTCGAAGAAGGAGGAGAAAATCCGCGAGTATATACTGTCTTTTGCCAAGGCTCACGGCATTGACGCCCATGCCGACAAGATTGGTAACGTGATTATGCGCAAGCCGGCCACCCCGGGGCATGAGAACGCGCCAACGGTTATTCTGCAAGGACACATGGATATGGTTTGCGAGAGCAACGACAAGAACTTTGATTTCGAGACTACGCCCATCACGACCATTGTGGACGGCGAATGGGTGCGTGCCGACGGAACCACGCTCGGTGCCGACAATGGTATCGGCGTTGCTGCCGCCTTGGCAATCCTCACTGACGAGACGTTGGTTCATGGCCCCCTGGAGGTGCTGGTGACCATGGACGAGGAAACCGGCATGACCGGGGCCAATAACCTTGAGAAAGGGGAGTTGAAAGGTACAATCCTCATTAACCTTGACTCGGAGGATGATGCGGAGGTGTTCGTGGGATGTGCCGGCGGCATAGACACCGTGGCCACTTTCAAGTATAACCGTTCGATTGCACCGGCTGATTTCCATTATTTCCTGTTTGATGTCCGCGATGGCCTCGGCGGCCACTCCGGCGGTGACATCCATCTTGGCCGTGCCAACGCCAACAAGCTCATTGCGCGCTTCCTTTTCAATCTCATGAAAAAGCATGATGTGGCCCTGTGCGAGATTGACGGCGGCAACCTGCGCAACGCCATCCCGCGTGCGGCCCATGTGGTGTTCGGCGTCCACACTTCAAAGAAAGAGGAGGTGCGCATAGCTTTCAACAACTATGTGGCTGATATCGAAAAGGAATACAAGGGATTGGAGACCACTCTGAAGCTGACAATGGAGAGCGCTGACAAACCGGAGTTCGCGGTGGATTCCGCCACCACCCGCAATCTCATCCTGTCGCTCTATTGCGCTCCCCACGGGGTGATTTCAATGAGCCGTGACCTCGAAGGGTTGGTTGAGACATCGACCAACCTCGCTTCAGTGAAGATGAAACCGTGTGAGGAGATTGTGGTCACTACATCACAACGCTCGTCGGTCGACTCTCGGAAGCTGGATATTGCCAACCAGGTTGAGGCCGTGTTCTCGCTGGCCGGTGCTGCCGTGGAACATGGCGACGGCTATCCCGCATGGACTCCCAACCTCGACTCCACAATCATGAAACTTGCGTCCGATGCTTATGAGGAACTGTACGGCAAGCGTCCTGCCATCAAGGCCATCCATGCCGGGCTGGAATGCTCGCTGTTCCAGCAGAATTACCCCGGCCTCGATATGGTTTCCTTCGGCCCGACTCTGCGCGACGTGCACTCCCCGTCGGAGCGTATGCACATCCCGGCTGTTGACCGTTTCTGGCATCAGTTGCGTCTCACTATCGAAAAGGCTGCCGCACTCTGACTCTAAGTTGTTGTGCGCCGTATGACCGCAAGACACACCCTTTTAGGGGCACTCATATCGCTCTCCACTGCCATAACTGTTATGGCAGTGGAGAGCGATGCTCATATGGTGGATTCCATGCCACCTAAGGTGCATGCTGCGTCTGATTCCTCATCTATGGCCTCACAGGTGTTCGATTTTGATTTCCTTTATGAGGAAATACCGGATGTGAATCCCGGCACCTGGGTTGACACAGCTTTGGTGCAGGCCGACCGCCGACAACATGAAGGCCGTTATGCAGGGCTTACGGAGGATGACTATCGTGAGGTGGCCGAGGAACTGGGTGTGGAAACCGCCGCCATAAAGGCAGTTGTTGACATTGAGGCAGGAAGGACCCACCAAGGATTCTGGGCGCCGGGTAAGCCGTTGATAAATTTTGACCTTTCGATGTACCGCAAATTCGCGCCGCGCTATGGTGTGTCACTGTCGAAGGCGCGCAAATCCCATCCCGAGATTTTCTGCCGTCCCGATGTGCGTCGCCACGGTTCATATCAGGGTGGCCAACAGGCGCGTCTCGATGCGGCGTGTTCCGTCGACAGCACGTCGGCATTGGAAAGTACTTTCTGGGGAATGTTCCAGATTGGAGGGTTCAACTGGCGCAAATGCGACACCGGCAGCGTGGGGCAGTTTGTGGAAATGATGAGCCGTTCGGAACGCGACCAGCTCGAATTGTTTGCCCGGTTCATACAGCACAACGGCATGGTTGAGGCCATCCGCAAGAAAAATTGGCTACGTTTCGCTTTGATTTATAACGGGCCTAAAGCGAAGTCGCGAGGCTATCACAAACGCCTTGCCGCCGCCTACCGCCGCCACAAAGCCCGCGAAACCGCCCGCTGACTTCCCCGCTCCCCCCTGCGCTCTTGAGAGATGTAGAGCCGCCCCGTGCGGGCGGCTTTCACCCGCTCGGCATTAATGAGATTTATAGAATCGATAGAATCTATTAGAATCTATAGGATTTATAAGACCTATAGGGCCTATGAATCGTAGAATGCCTGTTTCCCATCCTTCCCTGAAAGCTATTAACTGCACCCTGACAGCTAACAACTAACTTCTAATAACTGACAACTTCCCACTCCCTTGGCTTCACTTCATTTCACCGGGCTGTTGCTCGGCATCAGCACATTCCTCATCATCGGGCTTTTCCACCCAGTTGTAATCAAATTCTACTATTGGTTCGGCACCCGCTGCTGGTGGTGGTTCCTTGTCCTGGGCATAGCAGCCCTGGCGGCCTCCCTTTTTGTGGAGCCGATTTTCCCGCAGACACTCCTCGGTGTCCTGGCGTTCTCCTCCTTCTGGACCATCAAGGAAATCTTCGAGCAGCGCGACCGCGTTGCCCGCGGCTGGTTCCCCGCCAATCCCCGCCGCAAAAACTGACGGCATAAAATTCATGGAAATAATTGGGAATCAAGCCGAAATATCGGTGCGTTAAAACTATAGTTTCAGGGATTGTAGAGTTCTGTAACATCCTCTCTACTGCGATTGCAAATTCGTAAAACGTTGAATTTCAGTTTGATACATAGTTAGGTTGGTTGCGATATTGTAGAATGTTGACAAGCATATGCCAACAATATTGGTTCAAATCACGTTTGTTGCGGTTGCGACCCCACAGCGAAATGGCATTTGCCGAATTAATATGACTTAATTTGCACCAGAGGTTTAACAAAATAAAGAGTTGTAATCTTGGGAAATCGCATAATTTTGTTCATCTTTGCCAAAAATTAATAAATATGAAAACAATGTCATATGCAGATGTCGCGTATAAGGTGCTTTTGGAAGCGCAAGATACGAAGATGATGCATTATAAGGAAATTACTAACCGAGCGTATGCAGAAGGGTTGGTTGAAAGTGATGACATAATTGTTGCTGGTAATATTGCTTCGGCTATAAATTCGGATATACGGCGATTGAACTCAACTGAACAAGTCTCACGATTTGTTTCGTATGGTAAGGGCTTATATGGTTTGTCTCAAAATGAACCTACCGGTATTTTGAAGGATATAAAAGAGAAGAATGCGCATGTTAAGAATCAGCTATTGGAGTCATTGTTGCATATGCCTCCATTTAAATTTGAGGAACTTATAGGGGAAGTATTGCGACAATTGGGATTTGAGAATATCATTGTTACACAGAAGAGCGGAGATGGGGGTATTGATGTTATGGGCGAATTGGTTGTCGCGGGTGCTATTAAAAACAATATATGTGTGCAGGTTAAGCGATGGCGGAATAATGTCCAACGCGGTAGTATTTCTGAATTGAGAGGGAGTTTGCGTCCCCATCAGACAGGATTATTCATAACAACATCTGATTTTAGTAAATCTGCGGTATTGGAAGCAAAAGACCCCTATAAGGCTCCAATATCGTTGATAAATGGCCGCGAGTTAGTGGAAATGTTGTGTGATTTTGGAATAGGGGTGGTGTCACGGGATGTTAAAGTGTTTGATATTGATAAAAATTGTGATTTTACGCGACTTGTTTCCGATGAAATGAAGTTGGAAGGGGATGGGACAATGGAAATATTTGCTCGTTATAAAGGCAAAATCCATTATGCAGCATATGTTTCTCCGACGAAAATAATATATGAAGATGTGATTTATCAATCTCCATCTGCTGCCGGTACGAAAGTTCAAAACGGACTTCCTGTAAATGGATGGAAGTTTTGGAAATATATAGACCCTAATGATGGTAAAATCTATCCCATAGATATTTTACGAAAATGAGAGGACTTGGCATGAATTCTTGTCATGATACGATAGAATGTTGCTCTGACGGGATGATTATAACATACCACGGGTATCGTCAATCGGATGACAGGCAATATCCCGATTTAATGGATTGGTTAGGTGATTCCGATATAGTCACAGCATCTGAAATCGAGGAGGGCTGTTGGTTCATGGGAGGAAGTGTATACTATTTTGGGGATAATGAATCGGAGGAGTTATATAGGGTAGGAATGGTTAAGGTTCCCCTAATCGGAGAATTGTGGGATATGATAGACTATAGCAATCAATCACATATTGAATTCATTAGATGGTATTACCATTGCGAGTGGTTTGGGCCAAAGTTTTTTTGAAAAAGGGTTTCAGAGGGACATTTCGCCGCAGAGGGAGTGGGAGAGGCAGCGGGCTACCTGACGGGGAGTCAGACCGGTGCCGAAGAGGAACATCATTTTGGTGAGGGCGGCCTCGGTGGTGATGTCGTGGCCGGAAATCACGCCGGCTTCATCCAGGAGGCTGCCGGTGTAGTAGCGTTTCTGGTGCACGCTTCCGTTGACGCATTGCGTAACGTTCATTATTACGATTCCTTTGTCGACGGCTTCCTTTATGGCTTCGTTGAACCAGTTGGCTGTGGGTGCGTTCCCTGCACCATAGGTCTTCAGGATTATGCCCTTCACTCCGGGGGTGTCCAGCTGCTGGCGCAGAGCCGTTTCCGTCATCCCGGGATATACATAGATGATGATGATGTCGGTCGACAAACCTTTGTGCACTTTGAGCCGGCGTTTTTCGCGCACTCGCCATAGCGCGTCGGGGTGGTAGTGTATCGACAGCCCGATTTTGGCCAGGGAGGGGAAATTGTTGCTTTTGAAGGCGTTGAAGTTGTCGGCGCTCATCTTGGTGGAGCGGTTGCCACGCCACAGATAGTTCTCAAACAGTATGGCCACCTCCTGCACCATCGGCTCGCCGTTGACGGGGTCGATGGCAGCGGCAATCTGCAATGCGGTTATCAGGTTTTCTTCCCCGTCGGTTCTCACCTCACCTATCGGAAGCTGCGAGCCTGTGATTATCACAGGCTTGTGCAGGTTCTCGAGCATAAACGACAATGCCGATGCCGTGTAGGCCATCGTATCGGTGCCGTGGAGCACTACGAAGCCGTCGAAGTCGTTGTAACGCTTGCCAATCTCCGATGCAATCTGTTGCCAATGGGATGGGTTGATGTTACTTGAATCTATCGGCGGGTCGAATTGTATATGCTCAATGTTGTAGTTGAGCATCTTGATTTTCGGCACATTGTCGATAAGATGTGAAAAATCAAACGGTCGCAATGTTCCCGTTTCCGGGTCTTCTATCATGCCAATGGTTCCACCGGTGTAGATAATCAGTATTCGGGGGCATGCAGCCGTTGTTTCCATGTTGGCAAGAAATTAGGAGGTGAGAAACATAAATGGGGGGAGAAATCACTTGACTTGTGCACCGGGGGTGACAGGTCCGGTAGGGCCTATCACCACGAGGGAGCCGTCGGGGTTCTGCGCCGAGAGTATCATTCCCTGCGAGAGTACGCCTTTGAGCTTGCGGGGTGCAAAGTTGGCTACGAAGCACACCTGCCGCCCTACGAGGTCTTCGGGAGCATAATATTTGGCTATGCCGCTGACGATGGTGCGCTGTTCCATGCCGTCGTCGATGAGGAATTGCAGCAACTTGTCGGCTTTCGGCACACGGGTACATTCCTTGACGGTGCCCACGCGGATGTCCACTTTCATGAAGTCGTCGAACGGTACATCGGGCTGCTGCGGTTCGGGTTTCCAGTTCTTGAGCTGGTTCTCCTCTTTGATGCGTGCAAGGCGGTCAAGCTGCGCCTGGATTGCATCGTCCTCGATTTTATCAAAGAGCAGTTCGGGCTGTCCGAGTCTGGAACCTGCGGCCACGATGTCGGCGCGACCGAGGTCGTTCCATTTAATGTCGTTAAGGCCGAGCATTTTCGATAGCTTGGCTGCCATGAAGGGGAGGAACGGTTCGAATGCCACGGCTATGTTGCCGCAGATCTGCAATGCCACGTTAAGGATTGTGGCTACGCGCGGCATATCGGTCTTCGCCACTTTCCACGGCTCTGTCTCCTGGAGGTATTTGTTGCCGAGGCGTGCCATGTTCATGGCTTCCTTGAGGGCTTCGCGGAAGTGGAATGTCTCGAGGTCGGCGGTGAGTGCGTCGCGTATTTCGGCGAGTTCCTTTATTGCATCATTGTCGATGGCCTGCAGTTCACCTGCGGCGGGTACATCCCCGCCGAAGTATTTGTGGGTGAGCACCACGGCGCGGTTAACGAAGTTGCCGAGGATTGCCACCAGCTCGGAGTTGTTGCGGCTCTGGAAGTCGCGCCAGGTGAAGTCGTTGTCCTTAGTCTCCGGTGCATTTGCGGTCAGGACGTAGCGCAGCACATCCTGCTTCCCTGGGAAGTCGCGCAGGTATTCGTGGAGCCAGATTGCCCAGTTGCGCGATGTGGAAATCTTGTCACCCTCGAGGTTCAGGAACTCATTGGCGGGCACATTGTCGGGGAGTTGGAAATTATCGCCGTAGGCCATCAGCATCGCCGGGAAGATGATGCAGTGGAACACTATGTTGTCCTTGCCGATGAAGTTGATTATCCGTGTCTCGGGGTCTTTCCAATATGTCTCCCAGGTGTCGGGAAGCAGTTCCTTTGTGTTTGAGATATAGCCGATGGGCGCGTCGAACCACACGTAGAGCACTTTGCCGTCGGCTCCTTCCACGGGCACGGGCACTCCCCAGTCGAGGTCGCGGCTCACGGCGCGTGGCTGCAGGCCGAGGTCAATCCACGATTTGCACTGGCCGTAGACATTGGTTTTCCATTCCTTGTGCCCCTCGAGAATCCATCGGCTCAGTTCGCTTTCCCAGCGGTCAAGCGGCAGGTACCAGTGCTTTGTCTCTTTCAGCACCGGGGTGTTGCCCGTTATGGCGCTTTTGGGGTTGATCAGGTCGGTGGCGTTGAGTGATGTCCCGCATGCCTCGCATTGGTCGCCGTAAGCGCGCGGGTTGTGGCAATGGGGGCATTCGCCGGTCACGTAGCGGTCGGCGAGGAACTGGTTGGCTTTCTCGTCGAATAGCTGCATGGATGTTTTCTCCACGAACTGGCCGTTGTCGTAGAGGCGGCGGAAGAATTCCGAGGCCGTGGCTGAGTGGATGTCAGATGTGGTTCGGGAGTAGATGTCGAACGACACGCCGAGTTCTTCGAAGGAATCCTTTATGATTTGGTGGTAGCGGTCAACGATATCCTGCGGTGTCACCCCTTCGGCCTTGGCTTTGATGGTTATGGGCACACCATGCTCGTCGCTGCCGCCTATCATCACCACATCCTCGCCGCGCAGGCGCAGGAAACGGGTGTAGATGTCGGCGGGAACGTAAACTCCGGCAAGATGGCCGATATGCACCGGGCCGTTGGCGTAGGGCAACGCCGTGGTCACGAGCGTGCGCTTGAATTTCTTCTCCATATCTGATTTAATGCTCTTTTCCTTGTTTAAACCGCAAAATTACATAATTTTGCGGAAAAACCTCCTTGTACCGTGCAAAAAGTCGAGATGGTGTCAGAGCATCAGGCGGTAGACGGCCTCGGTGTCGGCGGGGTAGAGGGGATGGTAAGGTCCGAAGGGGAGACCTTTGTCCTCGTGGAATTTTTTCACGAGCAGGGGTATGTCGGGATGTTCAACGCCGAGCTGCCGGAGCGTGACGGGCAGGCAGATTGAGCGGAAGAACGCTTTGAGGGCATCGGCGGCGGAGAGGGCGTCGGTGCGGTCGTCGCCGGTGGCGGGGATACCGAACACGCGGTGACCGAACTGCGCTATCTTGGAGGGGTTGTGATCGGCCATGAATGTCATCCAGGCGGGGAACACCACCGCCAGCCCCGCGCCGTGGGTAACGCCGTAGACGGCTGAAAGCTCATGCTCCAGCCCGTGGGAGGTCCAGTCCTCGCGCCGTCCGCACCCGCAGATGCCGTTGTGCGCCAGTGTGCCCGCCCACATTATGTTGGCGCGGGCCTGGTAGTTGCAAGGCTCGGCCATCACGCGCGGGGCTTCCGTGATTATGGCTTTCAGCACCCCCTCGGCAACGCGGTCGGTGGTCTCCACCTCGGCGGTGGTGGTGAAGTAGCGTTCCATTATGTGAGCCATCATGTCGGCGATGCCGCTTGCAGTCTGGTAGGGGGGCAGGGTGAACGTCAGCTCCGGGTTCATCACGGCGAAACGCGGGCGCAATGCCATGTCGGTGCGCAGGCTGATTTTGTGCATCCCGTCGAGTTTGGTTATCACGGAATTGCCGCTCCCCTCGCTTCCGGCTGCGGGGATGGTGAGCACAACCCCGACGGGCAAGGCAGTCTGCATCACGGCCTTGCCTGCCCAGAAATCCCAGAAGTCGCCGTCATAAGGCACCCCTCCGGCGATGGCCTTGGCAGTGTCAATCACGGAGCCTCCTCCCACGGCGAGCACGCCGTCAACCCCCTTGCGGCGGCACAATTCGATGCCTTCGTACACGCGGTCATCGGTGGGGTTGGGACGGATGCCGCCAAGTTCCACCCATTCCACTCCGGCCTCACGGAGCGAAGCCTCCACGCGGTCGAGCAATCCGCTTCGTCTGGCCGAACCGCCGCCATAAACCATCAGCACCTTCCGGCATCCCATCCCTGCGGTGAGTGTGCCTGTCTGTTCCTCTGTCCCCCGCCCGAATACATACCGCGTCGGGCTGCAATAGCTGAAATTATCCATATGTGTTGTAGTTTGTCAATATCCGCTGGCTGGGCTGTCTGCAAAAGTAGCAAGGATTTATGTGAAATCGGTTGCTGGAGTGTTAAATTTTAGTCAATCTCTGTGGCGTCCTGAAAAATATTGACGGGTCAGAGGGTTTGAGATTATGAATGAATGTTAAACAGTCCGAAGACTGTGGAGACATGCAGGTATGAGCCTGAGATCCCCGAGGTTGGGGTAAAATCCTCCGGGGCTCGATGCCCCGGGGATTTTTGAGACTTGCAGTGCAATCACCGTCAGTCCCGTCGGTTGGGGTATGCAAAAGTACTGAAAAATCTTGACTCATGCAGATTTCAGGTAATATTTTTTCCAGAGCTTACGTCCGGGTACCGCTCCGCGATGCACTTCATCGGGAGTCAGCATGCCGAGACTGAGGTGCGGTCGGCGGGTATGGTAAGTGTTGATTACATCCTCCAGCACCTGCCGTATGTTGTCCTTCCTTACGTCCATATGCTTCAGAAACTCCTCTTTAAGTATGCCGTTTACCCTTTCGGCAATTCCGTTGTTACGTGGGTCGTGCCCTTCCGTCATGCTGATTCGGGCGTGGCGTCTACGAAGCATTTCCACGTAGGGTTTGGCACAATACTGAAGTCCCTTGTCCGAGTGGTGTATGGGATGCTGACCTCTCCTGCATTGCCTGAAAGCCATCTTCAATGCCGTCATGGCGTTCTCATGC
>WSMN01000072.1:0-3092 GCA_013316535.1 Muribaculaceae bacterium
GGAAAAACACTTATCTTTGCCAACGGCTGTCGCGCCACACGGCGGTGTGAGCAAAACATCCGATCTTAAAACCGATGTTATTAAACACCCTCTTATAACCTATCATGGATAACACGAATCAGCAATGCCGCCGTGTGCGGCCGATGGAAAAAGTCGCCGTGAGGTTCTCCGGCGATTCGGGCGACGGAATGCAGCTCGCAGGTAACATCTTCACCAACGTGTCGGCCGGGCTGGGCAACTCGGTCTCCACTTTCCCCGATTATCCCGCAGAAATACGCGCCCCGCAGGGGTCGCTCGGCGGAGTGAGCGGATTTCAGGTTAGTGTAGGCTCGGGAGTACACACACCCGGCGACGAATGCGACGTGCTGGTGGCCATGAACCCTGCCGCACTCAAGCAGAGCTACAAGTTCCTGAAGCCTGGCGGCGTAATCATCATCGACATCGACTCGTTCAAAGAAGACGGCCTGAAGAAAGCCAAGTTCGAGACATCCGACCCCATTGCCGAACTGGGTATCACCGCCCAGGTGGTGGAAGTGCCGGTGACCGCAATGACAAAAGCAGCTCTCGCCGACAGCGGTATGGACAACAAGGCAATACTCAAATGCCGCAACATATTCACCCTCGGTTTGCTCTGCTGGCTGTTCGACCGCCCGGAGGAGAGCGCCCGCAAAATGCTGCAAGAAAAATTCGCCAAGAAACCCGCTGTCTACGAGGCTAACGCCAAGGTGCTCCGCGCGGGCTACGACTATGGCCACAACATCCACGCCTCCGTATCGACCTACCGTATCGACACCGACGAGATACGCCCCGGTGTCTACACCGACATAAAAGGTAACGAAGCCACGGCATGGGGCCTCATAATGGCTTCGGAAAAATCGGGTCGCCCCCTTTTCCTCGGGAGCTACCCCATAACCCCAGCCACCGACATTCTCCATGAACTTGCAAAGCGCAAGGACCTGGGAGTGAAAGCCTGCCAGATGGAAGATGAGATAGCGGGCGTATGCTCTGCCATCGGAGCATCCTTCTCCGGCTCGCTGGGTGTGACTTCCACATCCGGACCCGGCCTGGCTCTTAAAGGGGAAGCCATCGGCCTGGCAGTCATGGCCGAACTGCCACTGGTAGTCATCGACGTGCAGCGCGGAGGCCCCTCCACCGGCCTCCCTACAAAGACCGAACAGACCGACCTCAACCAGGCTCTCTACGGACGCAACGGCGAATCGCCCCTGGCAGTGGTAGCCCCGCTGTCACCCACCGATTGCTTCGACATGGCTTTCGAGGCTTCGCGCATCGCCGTGGAACACATGACCCCCGTGATACTCCTTAGCGACGCTTTCATCGGCAACGGCTCATCGGCATGGCGCATACCCGAAGCCGGGGAATATCCCGAAATCCGCGTGCCTTATGTACCTGAAGATAAACGCGAGGGGTGGCGCCCCTACATGCGCGACCCCGAGACGCTTTCACGCTATTGGGCAATACCGGGCCGCGACAAACTCACACATCGCCTCGGAGGCCTGGAGAAAGACATAAACACCGGCGCAATCTCAACCGACCCGGCCAACCATGCACGCATGGTGGAAATCCGCAGTGAAAAGGTTGCCCGCATAGCCAACGACATCCCCCTGCAGGAAGTGTTGTGTGATTCGCCCGAAACCGACACACTGCTCGTGGGATGGGGAGGCACCTTCGGACATCTCTACACCGCCGCAGAGGAACTCAACCGCGAGGGGCACAAAGTGGCATTGGCACAGTTCCGCTACATAAACCCGCTTCCTGCCAACACCGCCGAAATCCTGCGCCGCTTCCGCCGCGTCATAGTGGCCGAACTCAACACCGGCCAGTTCGCCGACTACCTCCAGGCACGTTTCCCCGATGTGGAAATCCGCCGCATAAACAAGGTGGAAGGCCAGCCTTTCCTCGTCCACGAAATAGTGGAAGCCGTCAAGAATCTAAAATAACCAGAAACCAGAAGCAGGAAACCAGAAGCAAGAAATGAGAAGTAAGAAGTGAGAAACAAGAAGTAAGAAGCAAACCTTCTAACAACTAAAAACTAATAACTAAAAACTATCATCGCTTTTGCCTTTCCGTCTTTTGTCTTAAATCAAAATAAAACCATGTGTTACAAAGCACAAGATTATAAAAGCGACCAGCCGGTGCGCTGGTGCGCCGGTTGCGGCGACCATGCCGTGCTCAACTCCCTCCACAAGGCGATGGCCACCCTCGGCACGGCACCCGAGATGACAGCCGTAATCTCCGGCATCGGCTGCTCTTCGCGTCTCCCCTACTATATGAACACATTCGGCTTCCACACCATCCACGGACGTGCGGCAGCCGTGGCCACCGGCTTCAAGGTTGCCAACCCGGAAATGACCGTATGGCAGATTTCAGGCGACGGCGACGGCCTCGCAATCGGCGGCAACCATTTCATCCATGCCGTGCGACGCAACGTAGACATAAACATGCTCCTGCTAAACAACCGCATCTACGGTCTGACCAAGGGGCAGTATTCCCCCACATCCGAACGCGGTTTCGTGTCGAAATCATCCCCTTACGGAACCACCGAGGACCCGTTTATCCCTGCCGAACTTGTGTTCGGCGCACGCGGCAACTTCTTCGCACGCACAATCGACGTGGACCTCGCAACCTCGCAGGAGGTGATGGTGGCTGCGGCACACCACAAAGGCACATCCGTGGTTGAAATCTTGCAGAATTGCATGATTTTCAACAACGGCATACACACCCACGTGACCGACAAGGCATTCCGTGCCGACCGCACAATCCACCTGCGCCACGGCGAGAAAATGCTCTTCGGAAATGACAACGAAAAGGGGCTGGTGCGCGACGGCTTCCTGGTGAAAGCCGTGGAAATCGGCAAGGACGGCTACACCATAGACGACGTGCTCGTCCACGATGCCCACACCCAATCAAATTTCCTCCACCAGCAACTCGCGATGATGGACGGCAACGAACTCCCGCTTGCCGTGGGCGTTATACGCGACGTAGAGGCTCCTACCTACGACGACGGCGTGACCCGTCAAGTGGAGGAAGTGCGTGCCCGCAAAGGATTCACCACCCTCCGCGACATGATTTTC
>WSMN01000072.1:3188-9141 GCA_013316535.1 Muribaculaceae bacterium
GTCAAGTGGAGGAAGTGCGTGCCCGCAAAGGATTCACCACCCTCCGCGACATGATTTTCGCCGGCGACACCTGGACAGTGGAATAAACACGTATAACCGCTCCTGCGGGCGGCTTGTAACTCCAAGATACATGACCCTCAAAAACATCCTCTTCGACCTTGGCGGCGTAATAGTTGACATACGCCGCCAAGATTGCATCGACGCTTTTCAAAAACTCGGCTTCACCGACATAGCCGACTACCTCGGAGATTACGGACAAAGCGGCTTCTTCCTCGGCATAGAGGACGGTTCCCTAACCCCCGAAGAATTCCGCGCACAACTGCGCCGTCACATCCCCGGCGAGGTATCCGACGCGCAACTCGACGACGCTTTCAACGCTTTCATCACCGGCATACCGCTGCAACGTCTACAGGCGCTTCGCCGTCTCCGTGCCGAAGGATGGAAGCTCTATGTCGTTTCCAACACCAACCCCATAATGTGGGACCAGTCGCTGCACCGCGAATTTGAAAAGGAGGGGAACAACCGCGAGGACTATTTCGACGGCATCGTCACATCCTTCGAGGCGAAATGCTGCAAGCCCGGTCGGGCTATCTTCGATAAGGTCACAGCCGATTTCGGCATCAATCCCGCCGAAACAATCTTTTTCGATGATTCACAGGCCAATTGTTCCATTGGAGCCTCACTCGGCTTCCAGGCCATCCACGTGCCGCCGGGCTTAGAATTCATCGACCTCATGCCCGGGCGCAACCAACCGCCATCGTGCGCAGGGTGCTGTTAACCAAATAGCTCACGGAATTGTTATAAGGGCATGACAAGAATAATCTTACGATATTTCCTGTGGGCAACCATCCTGCTGCTCACCGCCATTCTCCCCGCGTCGGGTGCCGCACATGATTGGCAACCCGACATCCTCGGCGACGGCTTCGAAATGCGCCACGTCGACCAAGGGGAGGACTATTCCGGCAAAATCAACTCAACCATAATACGCAAACTCACCCCCGACTCCCGACGCGGGGTGCTCTACATCCACGGCTTCAACGATTACTTCTTCAACGCTAAGATGGGCGATGAATTCGTAGGCCACGGCTACGATTTCTATGCCGTGGACCTGCGCAAATACGGACGCTCCATCCTCCTGGGGCAGAAATTATTTGAAGTCCGCAGCCTTACGGAATATTTCCCCGACATAGACTCCGCCCTGGTTGTGATGCAACGTGCGGGATTGGAGGAAATAGTGCTGATGGGGCATTCCACAGGCGGCCTTATCTCGGCCTACTACATGGCCGAAAATCCCGGCGCACCGGTAGACGCGCTCATCCTCAACAGCCCCTTCCTCGACTGGAACCTCGGATGGAAAGAACGCCTGGTGCCGCTCATCTCATGGTGGGGGCTCATCTCACCCGACACACGCATCCCACAAGGAAAATCCACAGCCTACGCTGAAAGCCTGCTGAAGAAATATCACGGCGACTGGACCTATAATACACGCTGGAAACTCGAGCAGTCGCCCGATGTGACCGCCGGATGGGTACGCGCCATCAACCAGGCACAGCACGCCCTGCGCGACGGCAAAGCCCGCATCAGCATTCCAATACTGTTAATGTATTCCTCCGCCAGCATCAGCGGTGACCAATGGACACCAGCCCACAACCGCGCCGACGGGGTGCTTGACGTAGCCGACATCCGCCGCTACGGCCTACAGCTCGGCCCCCGCGTCACCTGCCTTAAGGTCACCGACGGCCTCCACGACCTCCTCCTCTCCAACCCCGCCCTCCTCCGCGCCCTCTACCCCCGCATCTTCGCCTGGCTCTCCAAAGAACTCCCTAACCAACCCACGAAGTAATCTGTTCAGCCCAAAAGCCATATGCAACAAATCTCCTTTTAGCATTTGGCTGAATAGCTACGCTTACCTTGAATAATTACGGACTCTCCGGGCATGACACCGCACAACCTCGGGATTATTGCCATTGGCCACAGCTTCCCGCAAGGCGTTCACCACACCCCATTTGTCATTGTAATGAGCCGGAGGATTGTTCGCGACAATAATATCCATTATTGATTTCAAGCTGCCCGGATAGCCAATAAAAGTGCTGGGAGGAAGGTGATTTATCTCACGCAAAGTACAGTTTCCATAGAAGACTATAACTGAATAGAACGGCACATCGGCAATCCCTTTCAAACGCTCTTTCAACGCTTCTATATGCCCTTTATTCTGCAACACAGGATTATAAAACCTGTGCTTTTCCCTGCCGTAGGCCAATATCTGCATCCAATATTTCTGATACCCGCTGCCAAAAATCCAACCGCTGTAGTCCTTAATCTCAAACACTATTATACCTACTTTTGTGACCACCACGGCATCAATCTGCGCATATTGCCCAGGACTCTTTTCAACATACAAGTCATGGTATAGCGTTATGGGCGCAACATCCAGCTTCAACAACCTGACAACCGACCTCCGCTCCGACCACGTCCCCCTGTTCACATCAGTGACACTCCGCAACAATGCCATGTTCTTCCGCCACTCATTGACGGCATAACCCACGCCCCCAAACAATGCCAACAGCAGTATGACACCGAACGCTACCTCCATCCCACTGCTTACAAATCAATTATTGTGTTGGCAAACATGTCAATAGCATTCACACCATCCGCATACAACAAGACCACACCACATGCGCCTAAGTCATTGTGTCCCAATGTTAGAATAACATAGCCATCAGAAGTTATAAAACTTGTCTTATATGTACATTCACCCCTTTTTAACCTTAAAAGCTTGTCAATATTATCTTTGGGAGAAATGTCTCCTTGAAAGCCTTCCGTACATTCAAATGGCTTATTATATTTTGCTATCAGCATATTCTTCAAATGTTGATAATTAGCTTCTAACGAAGTCCAATCATTTTGTATTGGAAATTCAATCCCAATACCATACACTTTAGAATTTGAACAAGTAAAAACATCTATCTTACACTCTTTGTATCCGGCAAAATCTCCTTGTAACATAGCAGTGCCATCGTCAGTCCAAAGATGGGTAAAACCAACTTTTTCTAACCGCGATACACATTCCTCTAATGTGCCGTCAATAGGCACTCCCTTGAACGTCATATGTTTGCTCTCTGTTTGTGCAGCAGATGCAACATAGCACAACATCGCCGCAATGAAAAGCAAGAAATTTTTCATGGTTGACACATCTTTATTTAATAGATGATAAAATTGTAAGGAATCCTTATCAACAATTTCTATCTTTTGTATACGATGTCCCCTATACTTTATCCCCACATAGCAAAACCGTCACAAGAGCCTACAAAGCCTTCCGATTCATCAACCAACATTCTCACACCTTTGCCGTTAATGTCCTCAATGATTTTATGAAAGGCATCGCTGTCATCACCAAACATATTACGGAAATATTCCGATAGTCTTTTATAATCTTCAAACCCATAGGCCTCCAAAATATCATTCAGATTTTCCAAGGCATTCCCATTCTGGAATGAACCATCTTGATTATTAATTTCATAATCCACGTTGAAGAAAATCTCACCATCTTCATTCAAGTCTTGAAGATAGATGTAGATTTCCTTTTTAGGATGATTTTGGTTATCCAAAAATATGACCATTTTAGTATCATGTTCGAGAGTGTTCTTTGCAAATGTTGTCATATTAGCACCAGTTAATTATCAATCAAAATCAGATATGTACAATCTAAGGTTTAATCACAAAATTAGTCATTCTTTGTGAAATGTTATATCAACCTCTAAAAAATTCTTGCTTTTTCACTTCCCCCTTCTTCTACGGGGGAACAGCCGCCGCAGGCGGAGCAGGCGGCGGGCGATGGAGCCGCCGGCAACCACGAGCGTCACTGCTACGATAATCAGGACGATGCCGGTGGCCGAACGCAATGTCAGCTGTTCGCCGAACACCGCCACCCCTATCATCACGGCGGTGACAGGTTCCAGCGCACCAAGTATGGCCGTAGGGGTCGAGCCGATGTAGTGGATGGCGCGGGTGGTGCACAGCAACGAAATAGCGGTTGGAAAAAATGCGAGCGCCAGAAGGTTACCCCACATGTACCACCGCACGGGGGTGAGCACCTCACCTCCCCACAGCAGCCGCGCCCCGAACACGAAACTACCGAACAGCAGCACATAAAACGTCACTTTCACCGTAGGCATCGCATTGAGCGACGACCGGCTCACATACACTATATAAACCGCATAGGTAAGGGCGGAAAGGAACACCATAACCGTGCCCACGGCACTCAACGTCGCCCCGTTCTCATCACGGTAAAGCAGCCAGATTCCCGCCAACGCCAGAAAAAGGCACACCACTGTCTGCACCGTCAGCCGCTCATGAAACACACACGTCATCATCAACGCTACCATGACGGGATATACGAACAGCAAGCTCGATGCAATCCCTGCATCCATATAGTTGTAGCTCTGGAAAAGAAACAGCGATGAAAACGCCATCATGACACCCATCACGGCAAGCGACAATGCCGGCCGGACACCTAACGCAAATCCCCTCCCGCGCCATATCATCATGGCAGCAAGAATAGGCACCGCAAATATATATCGGAAAAACAGCACTGAATCCGCATCCATCCCCTCGGCATACAGAGGCAGCGCGAACAACGGGTTCATCCCGTAGGTGGCCGCAGCTACCGTCCCCAACAGATATCCTTTTACCTTGGCGTTCATTGAAATATTCAGTAAGTCGTGGAAATTATTTTATATTATCGGGGAGCATTATTTCAGTCGGTTTTTCCCCGAAGATGAGGGAGTGTAGCTCGCTACACGACCGATGATGAGAGGGAAAACCGGCGAAATAACGCCGCCGATGATATAAAGCGTTCATAATTCCTTTATGCGTAATAATTTTCATGACTTACTTTATGATTATAGCTGCAAAGATAGCAATAACACCCTGCACGGCAAACCTGCCGACCGCCTAAAGCGTTTTATCATAGCAGCACCATCCACGTCTATTCTATCCTATTCCCTCCCCAGAACATCAACCAAAACACCAACTATGAAACCGATAAAAACAATGTTTGCCATTGCAATGGCCGCAACGCTCACCCTTTCGGGCTGCGTCAGCAAAAAGAAATATAACCTCCTGCTCGACGACTACAACACCGCCAAGGTGGACCTCGCCGAAAGCAAGGCCTACAACAAAAGTCTCGATGCGATGCTTGATGAGGCCAAAGCCAACAACGCCCAGCTCAAAGATAATCTCGCCGCCCTGCAAGGAACCCTTAGCCAAAGCATCCAGCAGAATACACAAGGCAACGTCAACATATCCAAACTTGTCGACGAAATCAACGCCTCCAACAAATACATCAAAGAGCTTATTGCGGCCAAGAGCAAGTCCGACTCCCTCAACATGGTGCTCACCAACAACCTCACCCGCTCGCTCAACCGAGACGAACTGAAGGATGTCGACGTGAAAGTGCTAAAAGGTGTGGTCTACATCTCGCTGGCCGACAACATGCTCTTCCGCACCGGCTCATATGCCATATCCGACCGTGCCATGGAGACACTCGGCAAAATCGCCAAAATCATAAAGGACTACAAGGATTACGACGTTATGGTGGAAGGCAACACCGACAACGTGCCGATTTCGCGCACCAACATACGCAACAACTGGGACCTCTCCGCCCTCCGCGCCTCCTCCGTCGTGCAGGTGCTCCAGGATAAATTCGGTGTCGATCCCTCACGCCTTTCAGCCGCAGGGCGCGGCGAATACCGTCCCATCGCCGATAACACCACCGATTCAGGACGCCAGCGCAACCGCCGCACCGAAATCATCATAACCCCCAACCTCGACCAGTTCATGGACCTCATCGACCAGGCTCCCTCCGGGGAATAACGAGCCGATGCGAAAAGGAGGTCGTTAAGAGGGTGTTTCATAACAGGTGTTAAATTATAACAAGCATATTTTGAGGCGA